>NZ_JBBEGC010000048.1:0-55802 GCF_037401995.1 Saccharothrix sp. CCNWYY140 | reverse complement strand
CAACCACACTTTTGGCCGGGTGCCGCTAAAACTTTTGCTCGTTCCTCACAAAAATTTCGGCTGCACCCGACCAAAAGTGTGGTAGCCCTTCGGGCAGGCCATACGGGGATGACGGAAGAAGCCCAGGGGAGCGGTTTGCTGCGCGAGCTTCGTGGAAGCGCGCTGCGCGCGCCGGAGGGCGTGGCCTTTGGGGTTGTGTGGGGGCTTTTAGCCCGAGATTTCGGTGGGGCGGGTGCCGGAGTCGTCGTCTACTACGGCGGTGAGGGCTAGTTTGCCGTTGAAGAAGACGGTTACCGGCCTGCCTTCGGCCAGCAGTGGGAGGCGGACTACGGTGCCGTCGGTCATGGCTTGTTCGATGTCGGACACGACCTTGGCCGCGTCGGCGTCGGACAGGCCCCATGACTGGTCGCCGATGATCACTCGCTTCATCCTGCTGTCCCCTCTCGGTGTGTGGAGCCCGCTACCCCCACCCTGACGGACGGCTCGGTCACCGTGCAGCGGAATGAGAAGTCTTGGGCTCGTACGGAGCCGTCGCCCACGGTTCGGGCTAGTCCGAAGTGTTCGGCGGCGGTCAGGGTTGTTCGGTACAGGCCGGTGGTGGTGCCCAGGGCCGTTATCAGTGCCTGGTGGGCGGTGTCGATCAGGTTGGGGGAGGTTTTGGGGAGGTGTGTTGCCAGGTTGAAGGGGGCTGCGGGGGACATCCATACGGCTACGTCCAAGGAAGAGCGGGCGGTGCCTTGGAAGATGGGGGTGGTGGGGAAGGGGAGGCGTTCGCCGTCCTTGATGTCTTCGAAGAACTCCGTGTGGACGTGGAAGGTGTCGTTCGTGATGACCAGGGCGTCCAGGCGGACGTTTGACCAGCGGGAGCGGCGGTTGTGGTGGACCACCAAGTCCGACAGGTGCACGGCTACCTCGCACTCGCGAGCCGAGCGGGGCCAGGACGGGGTGGTGGGGCGGTCGTCTACCTGGAAGGTGGAGGTTTCCGGGGCGGGTGCGGGGGTGGGGACCAGGTCGAAGTCCACTGTGTGCACGGCGAAGCGGACGGGGCGGGCGGCTTCTGGGGCGGTTTCGCGGATGCCGGCTGTGCCCAGTTGACGTAGGTAGCGTTCCAAGCGGGACCAGTTGTTGCTGCGGACGCCCGACTGCTCCAGTACTCGTGTGTCGGTTGGTTCGGCGCTTACCAGGGCCACGATGGTTTCCGGGCGTGGGTCGCGGGCGGGAACGGTGTGGGGCCAGCTCACCGCAAGGCCGGCTAGTCGGCCCGTGTGGTCGTGGCCGCCGAAGGTGTAGGAGCTTCCCGCGTCCAGGCGCACGCCGCTGGGAGCGGACGGGTTGAGGACTGAGATTTGGTGGGACACGCCGATGTCCAGTAGTGACACGTAGATTGTTGTCGTGCCCTGGTTGCGGACTTCTATGCAGATCGATTGACCGGAGTGCACGACTGCCCCGGACCTGGGGAGCGGTACTGCTGTCCCGTCGATCACCCTCGCGAACTTGATGGATACGGGTGTTGCGAGCGCTAGCCACGGGTCCTCCGTCAGGCGCCGTAGCGCCTGTGCCTGTGCTACTCGCTTGAGGTTGGCGACGACCGTGTCGGCGGTTTGTGGTGCGTGCAGTGGGCCGAAGGTGTCGTGGACTACCAGGCCGGCTGGTTCGGCCTCGACCCGTACGTCGGCGTCCTCGGCCACGGCGACGATCGGTACTGGCTCTACCAAGCGGGCGACTGTGGCCAAGCGGGGGTCGTTGCCGGTGATCTGTACTGGCAGTGCGGGTAGTGCGGCTCGTACCAGGTGGGCTCGCGCGCCTAGGGGCACCGGTGCGTCGGTGGACAGCACTCCGTATGCGGCTTGGGCGTCGACTTGGCCGACTACGACGTCGCCTAGTTTGCGGGTGTCGTCGGCCTCTGGTGAGTCGTCGGGCATCACTACGAACTCGTCGCCTGGGCGCACGCCGAACAGCGGTGCGCCCGCGATGCGTACACGGTCGCGCATCGGGCTGACCGGGAACGTGGCCACCGGGTCGGTTTCGGTGGTGTCGAAGACGATCCGTCGTGCGGGGCCCTCTACCTCGGGGCGTTGGCTCGGCCACGCGGCCAGCACGCGCTGCCGCACGCGGTCCACGACGGTTGCCCACGACACCGCCAGGCCGCTGTCCCGCAGTTCGGTGAGGGATCGGGTGAGTGCGTCGGTCAGGTAGCCCATGCGCACGCCGTCGGCGTTGGCGGCCTCGCCCGCTAACTGCTCCGGGCCGCATGCCACGATTCGCACCGCGTGCGGGTTGCCGGTTGCGGGGAGGTCCACTGGTAGGCCTTCGCGGCGCAGGGTGTCCAGGTGGGCGCGGATCAGGTGGGCCGGCACCGGGCGTGACCTGCCCTTCACGACGGGGTCGCGGTCGCGGGACATGTGGGCGGAGTGGCAGCAGTCCAGGATCACGGTGACGTTGCGGGTGCGTTCGGTCAGTCGGGCCAGCAGCACGGACAACTCCAGTGCGGTGATGCCGCGGAAGTCCTCCTCGGTGGAGGCGGTGAAGTCGGTTGGCTCGATCAGCTGGAGGACCTTGTGGCCGGGAGTGCCCCACCCGCGCTCCGGGTCGGGCGAGTACGCGCCGTGGCCGCTGTAGTAGACGACCACGGCGTCGTCCGGGCGAGCTTGGCCGATGAGCCGCTCGTAGGCGTCGAGGATGCCCGCGCGGCTGGCGTTCTCCTCCTCGCACCGGGTGCTGTGGAAACCCCACAGCGCCAAGGTGTCCGCCATCGCGGCGACGTCGTTGGCGACGCCGGTGAGGCCACCGGTCTGCGCGCCGATGAGCAGGGCCTTGCGGGCCATGTGGGTCCTCCAGGGGTTGAGCTAGCGGAGCAGTCCGGCGTCGCGCGCCTTGGCCAGGGCCGAGACCTTGTTGTCCACGCCGAGCTTGCGGTAGGCGTTGGACAGGTGCGTGCCGACGGTCTCCTTGGTGATCGACAGGCGGGTCCCGATCTGCCGGTTGGTCAGGCCGCCGGCCAGTTCGCGCAGCACTTCCAGTTCGCGGGTGGTGAGGTGGAACGGCAGCCCGTCCTTCGGCTCGGACCGGCGGGACAGGCGGTGCGACCGGGCCAGGCGGGTGACGGACTCCAGCAGCGGCGCGGCGCCGAGCCGTTCGGCGATGCCCGCCGCCTCCGCCGCGGCGGCCGACGCGCCCGCCCGGTCGCCGTCCCGGACAGTGGCGGAAGCCAAGCGGGACAACGCGTACGCCAGCGGGTAGGGCCGGTCCAGCTCCCGCCACGCCTGTGCGACCGCCGTCCACTCGGCGGCTGTGTCGGTGTCGTCGGCACGGCGGTGCTCGGCGTCGCTCTGCGCGGCCAGGACAGCGGATTCGGCGTCGTCCGCGCCCCGGCCCGCGGTGCGCGCCCACTCCACCAGGTCCGGCGCGGCCACCCGGGCGTCGGCGGCGACCCGCAGGCCGAACGCGCACAGTTGCAGCACCAGCAGGTGGTCCTCGGCGTCCGCGATGGCCTTCACGCCGTGCCGCACGGTGTCCAGCGCGGCCTCCGGGTCGCCGCGGTGAGCGGCCAGTTCGGCCAGGCACCGGTAGAGCGGGCTGAGGAACCGGGGTTGCGCGCTGGGTTGGGTGCGGACGCTCTCCAGCAGTTGCTCGGCGTCGTCGAGCCGGCCGGTGGCGAGGTCGATCTCGGCCTTGGTGAGCCGCTGGAACGTGGTCTCGCGCGCCGGGTAGTACCGCAGCACCTCGGTGATCAGCACGTCCGCCTCGGCCCACCGGCCCAGCAGGAACAGCGTGGCGCACGCGTTGTTGGCCAGCAGCCCGGCCTGCCGCGCGCCCAGCAGCCCCAGTTCGCGGCTCTTCTCCAGCCCCTGCTGGAAGACCTCGACCGCCTCGGCCACCCGGCCCGCGCGTTCCAGGCAGACGCCGAGGTTGCCGTAGGCGCGCAGCATGTCCTCCAGGTGGTCGGCCTCGGTGGCGATGCGCAACGCCTCGCGCAGCTCCGCCACGCCCTCGGCGTGCTTGCCCAGCAGCGCCAGGGCCAGCCCGGAGCTGTTCTTGGCCCGCCCCACCTCGGCGGTAGCGCCCGCCGCCCGCGCCTCGTCCTCCGCCGCGCGCGCCAGCGACAAGGCCTCGGTGTAGTCACCCCGCTTGATGTCCACAGTGGACAGCGCTGCGCTCGCCCGGGACCCCGCCGCGCTGGGCGGCCCACCCTCCATCAGCTGGCGGGCGGCACGATAAGCGGCCACGGCCTCGTCATCGAACCCGGCCTCCCACCGGTAACTCCCCAACCGCTCGTACAACTCCCCCAACAGCGCCGACCCGGCAAACTGTCGTACCCCCGTGGGAGAATGGTGACCGGGGGCCGGAGGCCAACCCACCTCAGCGCCCACCACGCCGTCTTGGCCGCGCGCCACGCCCTCGCCGGCGCTCGCCACGCCGCCCCGAACGCTCGCCACGCCCTCACCAGCGCTCGCCACGCCGCCCCGAACGCTCGTCGCGCTGTCCCAAACGCTCGCTGCGCCGTCCCGAGCGCTCGTTGCGCCGTCTCGAACGCTCGCTGCGCCGTCTCGAACGCTCGCTGCGCCGTCTCGGGCGCTCGTCACGCTGTCCCAAACACCCGTCACGGCCCCGTCAGAGCTGGTCGAGCCCTCCGCGGCGCACGCCACGGCCTCCTCCGCCCACGTCACCGCCTGCCGCAGGTGCCCGGCCCAGCGCGCCGCGTCCGCCGCCGCCGTCAGCACCCGCACCCGCTCGTCGCGGTCGTCCCCGGGCAGCCGGGACCACAGCTCCAGCGCGCGCCGGTACTGGACCTCCGCCTCCTGGAACGCCCGTACCCGCACCGCGAGGTCGCCCGCCCCGATCGCCGCCCGCAGCGCCTCGGGCACCCGGTCCGCCGCGAACCAGTGGTAGGCCAGCTCGGGCAGCACGTGCGGGTTGCCGCCCACCTCCTCGGCCAGCGCCTCCGCCAGCGCGCCGTGCAGCCGCCGCCGCTCGCGCGGCCGGACCGTCTCGTACGCGGTCTCCCTCAACAGGGCGTGCTGGAAGCTGTAGGACTCCTCCACCCGGTCCTCCACCAAGACCCGGTGCGCCAGGCACTCGGTGAGCGCGGCGTCCAGCGCGGCCTCGTCCAGGCCGACGACCCGGGCCAACAGGGCGTCCCCGACCCGCCGCCCGGCCACCGCCGCCACCCGCACGACGGTCGCCGCGTCCGGGCCGAGCTGTGCCAGGCGGCCGTGCATCAGGTCGCTGATCGATTCCGGCACGCCGGTGCCCGCGGCGACGAGCTGTTCGGTGAAGTACGGGTTGCCCTCGGACAGCGCGAAGTACCGGTCGGCCCGCTCGGGGCTGACGTCCGCGCCGGTCAGGGCGGCGACGAAGGCCCGCAGTTCGCGGGTGGTGAAGGGGGACAGGCTGATCCGGTGCGTGCGGCGGGTGAACTCGGGTTCGGCCAGGCGGGCGCGCAGCGGGTGCCCCAGGCGCAGTCCGGACCGGTAGCTGCACAGCAGCATCATCCGTTGGTCGGTCCCGGTCAGCGCCAGGTACGCGATCAGGTCGAGGGTCGCGGTGTCCGCCCAGTGCACGTCCTCGAACACCAGCACCAGCGGCTGCTGCTCGCCGATGTGGTCCAGCAGCCGCGACACCGCGCCGAACACGCGGGTCTGCGCGCCGAGCGCGGGTGCGGCCGGCGCGCCGGTGAAGTCCGCGATGAGTCCGGACAGCTCCGCCCACGCGGGGCCGGCGAACCGCCGCGCCTCCTCCTCGCCGTGCTGCCGCACGAACCGGCGCAACGCCTCGATCAGCGGCCCGTACGGGATCGCGCCGCCGGCCAGTTCCAGGCACCCACCCGCCAGCACCACCGCGCCGGCCGCCCGCGCCGCCGCCGAGAACTCCGCCACCAGGCGCGTCTTGCCGACACCGGCCTCGCCGTCCAGCACCACGGCCGCCGGCCGGTGCTCCGCGACCTCCGCGAGCAGTCCCGTCAACACCGCCATCTCGGCGTCGCGCCCGATGAACACCGGCTCACCCCGCGGGCCGCACGACGGCCTTCAGCGGACCCGGCCACGGGTAGCCGGGGGACAGCCGGTCCACGGCCTGCCCCGCCTCCGCGAGCGCCCACGCCGCCCGGCACACGCACCGCAGCGCGTGCAGGTCCGCCCACTGCTCGGGGTCGGTCACCCGCCCGCCGGCCAGCACCGCGTCGAACCGCCCGGCGAACCCCGCCGCGACCGTGTCGAGCACCCCGCCCAGCGGCTGGTCGGCGTCGAGGAACGCGCCGAGCGACCGCAGCACCGCGGGCAGCGCCGGGTGGTCCGCGGGCGCCCTGCGGGCGGCGGTGAGCAGGGCTTCCGCGCCGGCCGGCCGGTCGCCGCCGCCGGGGTCGAGCCGGTGGCGCAGGTGCAGCGTGACGGCCACCAGGAACCAGTCCACCACGTCGGCGTCCTCGTCCTCGTCGACCACCGTGCCGGCCAGGGCCACCGCGTCGTCCACGACCCCCACCGCCGGAGTGTCCACTTCGGACAGAAGACGGGCGGCGGACTCCCACACCGGTTCCACCAGCCCCAGCCGCTTGCGCAACAAGCCCCGCACGTCCACGGGCTCGGGCTCCGGTTCCGGCTCGACCGGCCGGGCGCGCGGCACCTCCTCGACGGCAGGCACCACGGCGGTGCTCGCTTCGGCGGTGCTCGCCTCGGTGGTGCTCTTCTCGGTGGTCTCCTCGACCGTGCCCTCCACCACCGCGACCGGGTGGTCCAGCGGGTTCATGTTCACCCACTTGCCCACGTCGGAGAAGCTGAACACGTCGTGCGGCTGGAACGCCCCGTACCCCGGCTTGGCCGCCCTCCCGAACTTCTGCTGCATCTCCTGGAGCTTCGACATGGCGCCCATCAGGCTCTGGAGGTCGTACCCGCCCGGCGAACCACCCAGCATGGCCCGCGCGGCCTCGGTCAACTCCAACGACATCCGGGCCATCTCGCGGATGTCGTCGCTGACGGACGGCCCGTCCAGCACGGCCCGGAAGCACGCGGCGGCGCGGTCGACGTCGGGGATCTCGGTCTGGTTCGCCGCCGCGGCCAACATGCCCATCACCGACTGCCCCAGCGCCACCCGGGTCATGGCCCGCCCCAGGTACTGCTGGCCCAGCATCATCCGCGCGCCGGCCGCCGCCGCGGGCGGTGCGCCGCCGGACTCCAGCGCCGCGGACAGGTGCCCGATCGACGCGTCCACGTCCTTGCCGTCCTTGAGGTAGTTGCTGCGGGCGCTGAGCGCGAAACCCAGCAGCAGCGACACGTTGACCCGCATCGGGTCCTGCTCGCCGAGGTGGCCCAGCACCTCCTCGAACGCCTCCACCGCGCCGTTGAGGTCGGGCAGGGCGGTAGGCGCGGTCATGCCGTTCTGCGAGAACCGCTGCATCAGCGCCTGCCCGAGGCGGCCCAGCGGCCCGACGCGCGCGGCGCCGGTCAGGCCGTCGGCTTCGGCGCGCAGCCGGGCGATGGCTTGGTCTACCGAGGACATCCGGTCTCCCTCCGGGTCTTCACGAGCAGGCTTCCACGGGCAGGGTCTCCACGGGCGGGATCTTCACTGGCGGGGTCTTCACGGGCGCGGTCCTCACTGGCCACCGTGCACGAACCCGGCCCACGCCACGACGTGCGCGTGGTCGTGGCCCGCGGTCACCGCACGCAGCCGCTCGGGCATCCCCGGCGGCGGCACCCGGTCCGGGTCCAGCATCCACATCTGCGCCGCGCGCAACGCCTGCCACGGCCGCATGCCGTCCACCCGGAGGTGGTGGTGGAACAGGTACATCAGCGCCGAGGTCGACTCGTCCGGGATGGCCCAGTTCGTCGACAGCACGGTCCGCACACCGCCCGCGAGGAACGCCGTGCCCAGGCTGTAGGCCTCGTCGTAGCCGTGGACGGACCGCCCGGTGTGGCAGGCGGCCATGACGACCAGCCCGATCCGGCGTTCCGGCACGGCCCGCAGGACCCGCACGATCTCGTCGGTGTCCAGCTCGCCCAGCTCGGTGTCGTCGGGCGCGAGCAGGAGCGCGGCCGTCACCTTGCCGTCTTTGGTGGTGTAGGAGCCGTGGCAGGCCAGGTGCAGCGTCGTGCCGGCCTGCGGCGCGGTGTCGGCGAGCCACTCGCGGACCTCCGCGGCGGTGCCCCGCCCGGACGGGCTGGTCGACCCGTCCGGGCGCCGCCCCACGTACCGCGCGCTGCGGTAGAAGGACTGCCGGATGGCGTGCGCCTCGACCCGCGCCGCGTCCAGCCCGACCGCCGCGCCCGCGGTGTCCGGATCGCCCACGACCAGGCCCGTCGAGCCCGGCTTGACCGGCCTGCGGGCGGCGTTGTCGCAGAACAGCCGGGCCGACACGGCCTGCGAGAACGCGGCGAGCTGCACCGCGTACGTGCCGTCGGCGCGCCGCGCGGCCTGCCACGGGACCCGGGCGAGATCGCCCATCGGGACGAGCACGACCCGCGGCACCCGCCCGGCGGCGGTCCGCGCGAAGTACCGCTCCAGCAACGGACCCATCGCCGCCCGCCACGCCCAGTCGCACAGCGCCTCGACGCTGTCGCCGAACGACCCGCCGCCGTCTGGGGCGATCTCCCGAGAGTCGCGCCGGGCTTCCCGGGACCGGTGGGCCAGTGCCGCGAGGTAGCGCTCGATGTCCGCGTCGCCCTCGACCACGAGGTGCGGCAACGCCATGTAGGCGGGCGGCCCCGTGCGGGGTGCGATCACCGCCGTGCCGGGGAACACGCCGTCACCGGGCACCAGGTACACCAGGGCGTCCGCGTCGGCGTCGGCCAGCGCCCGCCGGATCTCCGCCAAGTCGGGCGGGTCGAGCAGGTTGCGCGTGGCCCCGGCGTCCACCAGCGCGGCCACCACCTCCCGCCGCAGCCCCTCCGAGTCCCTGCCTTCCCGCACCCACCGGTCCGCCAGGTCCGCCCGGCCCGCGGCCTCCAGCTTCGCCGGCACGTCCCGCAGCTCGACCTCGGCGAACAGCACCAGCCCGCGGCAGGTGTCCAGGGCCCGCAGCGCGTCGGCGATGTTGTGGGCCCGCAAGCACGTCCGGGCCAGCTCGATCGCGTCCTTCACGGCGTCCCTGACGGCGATCCGGGCCTCCGCCGGGTCGGGCTCCAGCAGCGCGCGCCACGCGTAGCTGCGCTGCGCCGCCCGCCCGAACTCGCCCGCCCCCGCGAGGTCGCCCAGCCGCTGCCGGATGTTCGACAGCAGCCCGCTCGCCAGTGCCCACTGCGGGTGCCGCGGGCCGCCCAGCAACTCCATCGCCCGCACGAGGTGCCCTTCGGCCTCGTGCAGCCCGTCGGTGGAGCCGGCGATCTCGGAACGGCGGAACAACGCCACACCCAGCCCGGTCAGCACGAACTCCAGTTGCGACCGGTCCGGCCCCAGGTCCAGGGCCGTGCGCAGGTGGTCCACCGCGGCGTCGACGCGGGCCAGGTCGGTCTCCTCGCCACCGCGCGTCAAGGCGGCGAACAAGACCAGTCGGGCCTTCACCCGCTTGTGGACCGGGGCGTTCTGGTCGTCCAGCGACCGCACGGTCCGTTCCGCGGCCTCCGCAGGGTCCCCGCTGTCCGGTGTGCCGCGCCCCATCGCGTCCGAGAACGCGTCGAAGTCGTCGAACGCCCCCGTGAACGCCGCACGCACGTCGGCGGGCAGGTCGGCGGTGGCCGCCTTCAGCTCGCCGATCAGCCGGATCACCTCGTCCAGGTCGCCGGACCGCTGCGCCGCCGAGACCCTGTGGAGGATGCCGCCGAGGGAGCGCATGGTGGTCGCGCTCGGGTCGTCGCCCATCCGGTCGAGCGACGGGAGCATGGCCTCGAACGACCTGTCCATCGCCCGTTCGTCGCCCACCCGCCCGGCGGCGACCATCGTGACGACCCGCTTGGCGCCCTCGACCACGAGCTTGACCGCGGGGACGTCCCACACGCCCTCCGCCAGCTCGGCCAGCTCCCGCTCCGCGTCGGCGAGGTCGATCGGCAGGTCGTTGGCGGCGGCGTGCATCAGGACCTGCGCGCGGGCCGAGGCGCGCACCAGCGGCCAGACGGCGAGCGTGGGCGGCACGCGGTCCACGAGCCCGAGCAGGCCGTCCAGCCGGCCCGCCACCTCGACCGGCGCGAAGCCGCCGCCCTTGGTCAGCGCGAAGACCATCGTGACGGCGAGCCGGCCGCGTTCCGGGTGGTCGGGGGGCAGGCTCGTCAGGTCGGCGACGAACGACGCCACCTCGGCGCCGTCGACCGCGCCGGCCGCCACCCGGTCCGCGGTCGCCCGGCACCGCGCGAGGACGTCCTCGATCCCCATCAGCCCTCCTCGTGCGTACGGTCCCTGCACTTCCTCTGACGGACGGCTCAGCCGTGCGTTCCCAGGGCCGCGAGCACGCGGTCGACGGCGGTCACCGTGCCGGGGCCGAAGACGGCGGTCACCACGTCCGCCACGGCGTGCCGCGGGTTCTCGCCGCGCGCCAGCCGGTCCTCGATCGTGTCCACGGCCAGCCCCGCCAATTCCACCAGCAGACCGTCGTCCGCCGGTCCGGCGACGTCGTCCGCGCCCAGTTGGACCGCCGCGTGCGGCTTGCGGCCCAGCGGGCGCTCCACATAGGCCTCGTACCAGGCGGGCTTGGCGCGCATCGCGGTGAGCACGGTGTCCAGGTCGCGCAGCACGGCCCGGTGCGCGACCTCGGGGTCGACGCCGCCACGGCGCTCGGCCCACCGCTCGGTCGGCCACACCCGTGCTCCCGCGGGGACGTCGTTGCCGACGAACTCCAGCACGTCCACGGCCAGCGCGGCCAGCGCCGGGTCCTCGCCGAGCCGGGTGGCCAGCCAGCGCGGCACCCTGGGGCGCTGCAACGCGCCGCGCTCGCCCCGCCGGCGGCGGTAGCCGTTGACGGTCGCGAGCGTGAGCCGCCGGCTGACCCAGCCCTCCAGGTTGTGGACGGGCACGCGGGCGTTGCGGAAGACGTCGTCGAGCACCGCGTCCATGTCGTCGTGGAACCGGTCCAGGCAGGGGTCGTCCAGCCGGGACACCCCCACCGCGCACGCGCGGTGGCCCCGGTTCAGTTCGAGCCGGCGGGTCAACTGGTGGAACACGACCGGCTGCACCAGCGCGTAGGTCTCGGCCCGCAGCCGCCGCCGCTCCTCCCCGGTCGCGGTCGCCGCGTAGTCGGCCAACTCTCCGCGCCGCGCCATTTCCCGAATGTTCATGGTGCTCTCCCCGTGCACATCGGAATTCGATGTCCACGAAGCTAGGAGCGCCCCACGGGGATAACTATCGACCGGTCAAAAAGTCATTAACAGTAACTAGTCGAATTGGCCTTTCAACCGCCTTCTCAACCGCTCTGGCCCGGCGGTCTCAACCGCCAGCTCGCGCCCTCGACCGGCAGCCCGCTCGCCCTCAGCCCGCGCTCCAGACCGGCCAGTCCGCCCTGTCGAGGGGTGCCGATGAGCCAGATCCCGCTCTCGTCGGCCCGCACCTGGATCGGCGCCCGCTCGGGTTCGTGGTCGACGTGCTGGGTGTACTTGCGGCGGCCGAGGTCCGTTCGCATGACCATCCGCTGGTTCGCCGATCCGCGCCAGATCAACGCCGTCGGCCGGCGGATGTCGAAACGCCCGGTGACCACGACGTCCGCGAATTCGACCGCATTTCGGCGGATGTCGTCGAACTCGGATTCCTCGTAACCGGTGTAGACGAGGATGTCCTGGTCGTCGCGCTCGGCGTGCACGGCGGCGAGGAACTGGCGCAGCGCCTCAGGCTGCTGGAGCGGCTCGCCGCCGCTGACGGTCAGCCCCTCCGCGCCCCGCGCCATAGCCTCCCGCCACAACGCCACCAGGTCCGCGACCTCGACCGCCACACCGCCGCCCGCGTCCCACGTGTCCTGCGCCATGCACCCCTTGCACGCCAACGAACACCCTTGCACCCACACGCCCAGCCGGGTGCCCGGACCCAGGGCGGTGACGGGGAAGTGCGTCCGGCTGACCCGCAGCGTGCTCACGGCCGCAGCCCGCGCCGGCGCTGGACGGCCTCGGTGAAGCTCGGGTCGCCGACGGCCTGGGTCAGCGCCGCGAAGTACGCCTCCTCCGCCGCCGCGTACGCCGCCCGCACCGCCTGCACCAGCGCCTCGGGTCCGTCGTCGTCGGTCTGCTCGGGGTTGAGCCGGTCCACCAGCGCCCGCCACGCCTCCTGCGCCCGGTCGCGCCGCAGCCGGTGCCGGGCGTAGGCCTCCTGGAACGGGTGCCGCCGGGACAGGCCCAGCATGAACGCCAACGCCCCCGCCACGACCAGCCCGCCGACGAACATCAGCACCAGCGTGGTGGCGGTCAGGTTCAGCGGGACCAACTGCCCGCGTTCCAGCTCCAGCACCGACCCGCACAGCAACCCCAGGACGGCCACCACCAGCGCCCAGAACAGCCCGGTCACCCACACCACCAGGGTCAGCCGGCGCTCGGTGCCGGTGGCCTGCCGCGCCCGCACCAGCAACGCGGTGACGTGCGGCCCGGCCACCAGGAACACCGCCATCGACGCGCACACCGCCCAGATCGCCCCGGTCTCCACCCGACCGGCCAGGAAGTGCCGGAACACCAGGTAGTGCACCGGGACCTGGGCGACCACGAGCCCGAGCAGGATCACCAGCCGCCACACCGCCGGCAGCGCGACGGTCTCGCCCTCCCACACCGGGTCGTCGTCGGGCACCCGGTCCTCGGGCGCCTCGGGTGTCTCGGGCGCGGTCTCCCGCCGCGCGGTGTCGGCGGCGAGCCGGTCCATCTGCGACCGGGCGGCGACCATCAGCCGGTTCTCCTCGTCGGCCCGCGCCCGCAGGTGGGCGGTGCGGTCGCGGGTGATGGCGTGCCGCTCCAGCGCCGACTGGACGGCCGCGTCGCACAGCCGCCGCAGGGACACCACGTACTCGGGGTCGAACGCCTCGGACGGCCCTTCGTCCGGCCCGCCGAACGACCAGCTGTCCCGCACGTGCCGCTGGGCGTCCTGGGCGGCCCGGGCCTCGGCCTGGGTGACGAGCAGCGCGGCGGGGGTGCGGGGTTCGACGACGGGCCGGGGGAGTTCGGCGGCCGGGGTGCGCACCCGCCGCCAGGGTGACAGGACGCTCACCGGGCGCCTCCGCTCGTGCGGTCGTAGAGGGTGACCGTGCCCTCGGCGTGCCGTGCCAGCCGGACGGTGTCGCCGGACAGCAGCGTCCGGCCCACTGACTCGGGCAGTTCCGCGTCGTTGAGGAAGGTGCCGTTGGGGGTGCGCAGCGGTTCGACCCACGCCCGCCCGTCGGCGTCCACCCCGAGCACGGCGTGCCGGCGGGAGACGTTGGGGAAGTCCCGGAACGTCCGGCCGTGGGGTCCGTGGCGGCCCAGTTCGACGCGTTCGCCTGGGTCCAGCTCGACCTCGCCGTCGCGGAACCGGACGTGCAGGGCGGGCGGGGTCAGCGAGCGGCGGCAGTCCGGGCTCAGGCACGACCGGTTGTCCGGGTGCGGCGAGGGCGTGCGGCAGTGCCAGCACACCTCCAGCGACCACGGTTCGCGCTGTTCGGCCCCCTCGACCGGGGCGGCCGGCGGCGGGGGTTCGTCGGCGACCACCACCAGCGGCCGGATGTGCACCCGGCACAGGGTGTCCGCGTCGTCGAAGACCTCGTCCGGGTCGACCGGGCACTTCTTGCTCACGGCGCACCCACCCGCGCGGCGAGCACCGGACCCTGCTCCCCGGTGTGCAGGCCGGTGACCAGGACCCGCGCGCCGGGCTGGACGTCCTCGTCGAACAGCACCCGCGCCAGCGGGTTGACCAGGTTGCTCTCCAGCAGGTTGCCGATGCCCCGGCCCCCGTTCTCCAGGTCGGCGGTGCACGCGGCGGCCAGCTGCGCGCGGGCGGTGTCGGTGAACTCCAGCGCCAGCCCCAGTTCCGAGTGGACGCGGGCGGCGATGTTGTCCAGTTGCGCGCCGAAGATCCCGGCCGCGGTGGCGGGGCTGATGAAGTCGAACACCACGATGTTGTCGCCGAAGCGGTTGAGCAGCTCGGGCCGGGCCAGCTTGGTGGTGAAGTGGTCCCGGATGGCGGCCTTGACCTTGGCCTCCAGCTCCGGGTACGGCATCCCGGGGTCCACGATCCGCCGCCGCGCGCCGGTCTCCGGGTCGGTGACGATGATGCCCAGGTTGGACGTGAAGATCAGGACGCACTCGGAGAAGTACGTGGTCACGCCCTGCCCGTCGGTGAGCCGGCCGTCCTCCAGGATCTGGAGGAACTTGTCCAGCACCAGCGGGTGCGCCTTCTCGATCTCGTCGAACAGCACCACCTGGAACGGCCGCCTGCGCACCGCACCGGTCAGCTCGCCGCCCGCCTCGAACCCGACGTAGCCCGGCGGCGCGCCGATGAGCCGGTCGGCGGCCTGCTCGGCGGCGAACTCGCTCATGTCGAACCGCAGGTAGGCCTGGGCGTCGCCGAACAGGACCTCGGCGACCTGCTTGGCCAGCTCGGTCTTGCCCACGCCGGTGGGTCCGGCGAAGAACAGCACACCGCGCGGCCGGGACCCCGGGGTGCTCGCCTGCGCCCCGGACAGGCCCAGCGCGGCCCGCTTGAGGATGTCCAGGGTCTTCGCGACCGCCCGCTCCTGCCCCTTGACCCGGCCGGAGATCACCTGCTCGCCCTTGGTGATCTGCGCCCGGACGCTGCCGCGCCGCCACAGGTTGTCGTCCACGCCCAGCTTGTAGATCCGGGTGGCGTCGGCGATGCGGTCCAGGCCCAGCCCGCGGTCGCGGGCCAGCCGGGCGATGCGCAGCATGGACTCCAGGGTCAGGCCCTCGGTCCGGTTGGCGAACTCCTCGGCCGGCTCGATCCGGGTCGGTCTATCCACTGTGGATGGTGGGAACACCGGCACCAGCAGGCGGGCCATGTCCAGCCGGTTGTCCAGGGTCGGCAGGCCCACGGCGACCGTGCGGAACGCCTCGACGCCGGCGGTGAGCCAGGCGGGCAGGTCCCGTTCGCCCTCGACCAGCCAGAGCACCGGGTTGTGCAGCTCGGCGGGCCGGTCGTCGCCGAAGGACGACGGCCGCGCGGTGAGCGCGAGCTTCTGGCAGTACAGGAAGAAGTCCCGCTCGTTCTGGTCGAGCTGGCCGGGCACGCGGGTCAGCCGGGAGGCGTGGTCCACCACCACGGCGACCCGGGCGGCGGGCCGCACCACCGGGGGCCGCTCGTCGGCGTTCCCCTCGCTCTCCAGCGGCGGCTGCTCGGGCACGCCGACCGCCTTGGCCAGGTGGACGCGCAGGCGTTCCAGCGACGGCCGCCGCCCGATCACGCGGGCGCCCAGGACCCGTTCGGCGGCTTGGAGCGCGGCCGGTTCCGGCGGGAACACACCCACGCCGTCCACCTGGTCGTAGGTGATCAGGGCCTCGAAACCCAAGGGGCGCAACGCCCGCCACAGCAGGGGCAGCAGGGTGAGGATCTCGGGGTGCCCGCCGGGCGGGGTGAGCAGGAACTGGTCGCGCAGGTTGCCGTGCAGCACGTACTGGGCGTGCACGGCCAGCGTCCCGGCGACCTCGTTGACGAACGCGGGGAACTCCGGCAGGAAACGGCCGGAGCGCGGCGCGGTGTCGTCGCTCATCGCGCCCGCCTCCGCTGCTGGGCGGTGCCATCGGTCATCGCGTCCGCCTCCTCTGCTGCTGCGCGGTGTCGTCGCTCGTGCCGGTCGCGGTGCGGACCGGCAGGGCGGCCGTGCGGTCTACCACCACCTGCGCTTCGGGCACCCGGCCGGCCACCGCCTCCAGGTCGTCGGCGAACGTGTCGCACCGCTCCCGGTCGGTGATCCGGGCGTCGTCGCCCGCGCCGGCGACCTCGCGCAGCACCTGGCCGTGGACGGTGGCGTGCGCGTCCACCCACACGTCGGCGACGTGCTCGCCGGACCAGTCGGCGCGGGTCAGCCGCAGGCCGGCGGAGTTGCGCACCTCGAAGGTCTCCTCCACCTGGTAGCCCAGGTCGGTGAGGTGGTGCTTGACCAGTTCGCGCACGAACGCCTGCTGGGCGGTCTCCTGCGCCCACTCCACCAGCCGGGCGCCGTCGGCGCGCAGCCGGGCGGAGAGGTCGCGGGTCCCGGCCACGACCGCGCGCAGCTCGTCGGCGGTGCCGTCGAGTCCGGCGGGCCGTCGCGCCCCGGCCAGGACCTCGCCCAGCGGGTCGCCCTCCAAGGTCTCGATCCAGCTCGCGACCAGCCGGCGGCGCGCGACCGCCGGGTTGATCTCGGCGGTGATCCGGCGGCGCAGGGCGGCCAGGTAGACGTCCTGCTCCTGCGGGTGGGCGGCGACCAGGGCGGCGGAGGACAGCGCGGCGGACCGCTCGTCGGTGCTCGCGTCCGGGTCGAGCAGGGCCAGGACCCGTTCCACCGCGCCGGGGGAGACCGGCTCGGGCGCGGCGGCGACCGCCGTGGCGTACCGGCGGCGCAACGCCTCCCGGTGGCTCGCCAGCGCGTCCGCCATGCTGGTGTCCACAGTGGACTTTTCGACGACGAGCTCCGGCAGCGGCACCAAGGCGTCCAGGGCTTCTTGAGCGCGGGCCAGTTCCACCTGCACTTGGCCGACCCAGCGGCCCAGCTCGGCCGGGTCGCGACTGCTGTCCAACCGCAGCGGGTTCGGCACGTCCACGGCCGCTCCGGCGGCGGCGGCACGTTCGCGCAGCAGGCGGAGGCGGGCGTTGACGGCGACGACGTCGGCGGCGGCCACCTCCCAGCGGCGGGCGTCGGCCGCCGCCGCTTCCAGCCCGGCCACCTCCGCCTCCAGCCGCTCGCCGTGGTTCCCGAGAGCGCGCACCGACCCCTCGATGGCGGCGTTCGCGGCCCGAGCCGCCAGCACCGCGACCGCGCCCACCGCGACGGCGCCCACGACCACGACCGCTCCCGCCGCCACGACGGGCAGTGCGAACGGTGCGACGACGATCCCACCTGAACTCATCGCTTCCTCCCTCGCCGACTACTGACGGACCAACCGGGCGTCCGCGACGATGTCCCGTTCCCGCCGGTCCTGGGCGCGCCAGGCCAGGTGCCGCTGCACCGCCCACGCCACCGTCACCGCCGCCACCACGGCCGGCGTCACCACCGGCCGGACCACCGTCGCCAGCCCCAGCACCGCCAGGAACGCCAGCACCACCGGGACCGCGATCCGTCGTGCCAACAGCCCGCGCGCCACCCGACCCACCGCGATCGCGCCCGCACCGAGGAACGAGTAGGCCGGGTGGAACCGGCCGCCCGCGTCCCACGCCAGCAGCGACTCCGCGACCGTGACCACCGCGAGCGCGGCCACCGCCCCGAACCACGCGTCCAGCACCTGCGCGTCGGAGGCGACCCCGGCCACGTCGCTCAACCCGATCAGCGCGAACAACGCCACCGCGACCGCCGCCACCCCCGTGGCCGCGTACCCCAGCGCCTGCGGCCGGTTCTGCCGCCGCGACCACTCCCGCTGCCGCTCGGTCCGCGCCAGCCACGCTTCATGCGCCCGTTGCCGCACCCGCTCGTCCTCGATCCGCGCCGCCTCCCGGGTCGCGTGCGGGACGAGGGTGAAGGCGATCCACGGGTACTCGGTGCGCGCGACCAGGTCGGAGAACCAGGGCAGCCGCAGCGCCCGGTCCTGCTCGTCCAGCGTGCGGCGCAGGGCCAGGAGGTGCGCCCCGGTCGCGGTGGCGGCCAGCAGCGCCAGCGACAGCGCGTAGGCCTGGTCCTGGCGCAGGATGCGCTGCACCTCCGCCCGTGCGCCGACATCGGGCACGGCCGCCGCGAGCGTCCGCAGGGCGGTGTCCTCGCGGTGCCACCGCTCCCGCACACCGGGCAGCCCGTCCCCACCGCCCGCACCGGACCCCGGCCGACCGGTGGCCAGCAACGGCAGCAGGTCCGCCCGCCACAGGTCCGTGACGACCTCGCCCGCCGCGCCGACGCCCCGCACGCCCTCCTCGGCCAGCTCGGGGAGCCGGGCCGGGGTGATGTTCCAGCCCCGGTAGTACGGCGGGTGGGTCGGGTCGACGGCCCGCAACTCGTGCAGGAGCTTGACGTCCGCGGTCTCCCGGCGGCCCACCTTGCGGCGCTCCGGCAACCCGGGGAACTGCTCCAGCCACCCGTGCAACCGGCGCAGCGGCTGCGGGTCCTCGCCGAACAGCCACGCCCGCGAGACGCCCCAGTTCTCCGTCATCGTGGTCGCGAGCAGGTCCCGCGCCCGGTACTCCTCGCCGAGGTAGACGTACGGCTCGGTGGCCTCCTCGGCCGCGACCACCGGCACCGCGGCGACCGGCGGCGACCCACCCGCCAGCCACGCGGCGACCTGGTCGGCGCCCCACCGGTCCTCCGGCGCCATCGCGAGCAGGCCCGAGCACAGCAACCCGATCCGGTCGTCGGCCACGTCCACCCGGATCGGGCGGGTGCCGATCCGGGCGCGCAGGACCCGCACGTCGTCGATGCCCTCGAACAGCCGGTGCCCGGTGGCCAGTTCCAGCACGGTCACGCCCAGGGACCACCAGTCGAACGCGGGCAGGACCCGGCCGCCGCTGATGAACTCCGGTGGCACGTAGGGGACGGTGCCGATCTCGTTGGTGGCCGTGAACGCCTCGCCGTCGGGCAGGTGCCGGCTGATGCCGAGGTCGGCGATCACCACCTCCAGCGGATCCAACGCCCGGATGAGCAGGTTGGCGGGCTTGACGTCCCGGTGCACCACCCCGGCCCGGTGCAGCGCGGCGAGCCCTTCGGCCAGCTGCCGGACGACTTCGACGAGCAGGGAGGTGTCCACTCCGGACGGATGCCGGCGCCGCCACTCGGCCAGCGTGCCGCCCGCGAGGTGCTCCATCACCTCGTACCAGCGACCCTCTTCCTCGCCGACTTCGTGCACGGCCACGACGTGCCGCGTTGGACGGCCGTGGACGAGCAGGTCGACCACCCGATCGTCCAGCCGCCAGCCCGGCCGGTGCGCCTTGAGCACGAGCTGCTCGTCGCTGTCCCGAACCCGCACCAGGTAGACGTCCCCCTGCCGCCCCGACCCGGTCAGATCCCGCACCACCTCGAACCGCCCCGCTAGCCCGGCCGGCAACACCCGCGCCCACCCGGTGCCGACCGCGGTGCGACCCGGGTCGAGCACGGTGTCCGGCTCGGCATCGGGCCGCACCCGTCCCGGGTCCAGCTCGGTCCCGAGATCCGGCGCGGTCACGCGGGCCTCGACGCGACTTGGACCGACCCGCCAACGATCGTTTCGCGAACGATCGTTCCGGGTTTGATCACTGCGGGCACGACAGTTCCACCACCACGGACCGGTTGCGGGCCGCCGCCGCCGGGATCAGCACCCCGTCCGGGCCGAGGTCGTTCTCGTGGTACGGCCCGCTGTTGCCGTCGCCGCGGGTCGCGATCCGGTCGGCGGGCACCCCCAGTCGCACCAGGATCGCCTTCACCGCCTCCGCCCGCCGCGTCGACAGCTCGACGTGCCCGGCCGCCGGTCCGCCACCGGCGGTGTTGCCGACCAGCGTCACCCGCTGCGCCCCGCTCGAGACCACACCGGCCAGCGACTGGAGGGTCCGGTCGGCGGCGGACGGGTCGCGCAGGTCCGCCGTGTCCGGCACGAACCCCACGGAACCGCTGTCCTCCAGCTTGGTCGTCCCGCACGGCACCGGCTTCGGCTCCTCGGGCAGGTTCACCACGGTCACCGGCACGGTCGTCGGGAAGGCATCGCGCCGCGACGGGATCCCCAGCTCGCCCGCGCAGGTCGCGCCCGCCTTGACGACCACCTCGCGCCACAGCTTCCCGACCCGCCCGCGCAGGTCCTCGTTGAGCGCCGGCTGCGGGTCGGCGGTCCCGCCGAGCCCGACCAGCAGCACCGACCGACCGGTCAACGCCGGCAGCAGCCGCTGGGCGGCCAGGAACGCGGCCACCTCGCCGGGGTTCGCGCCCCACATGCCCTCCTCGCGGAAGGACACCGCGCCCGCCGTCGCCAGCCCCGAGTCGACCAGGACGACCGTCCCGCCCTCCGGCGTCACCCGCGCCGCCTCGGCCAGCGCGCCGAGCACGTCGGCCTCCGCCTGCTTGGGCTCCAACTGCTCGACGAACGCCTTGACCTTGCCGACCAGCTCCGCGACCTGCTTCTCGCGCTGGGTCTCGTTCTTGCCGGTGATCCGGACGTCCGCGGCGAGCGCCACGGTCGGCTGCCCGTCCACCCGGACCACCTGCACCTTCCGCTCGCCGCGCGCGGCGGTCTCCACCAGGCCCTCGACCTCGACGGGCAACGTCGGCCGCGGACTGCCCATGCGCGCGCCGACGACGAGCGTCAACGCCTGCCCGGCGTCGACCGGGCACCCCGCGGGCAACGGGGGCGGGGGCGGCGGTTCGGAGGTGCACGCGGTCAGCGCCGCCAGGGCCAGGACCAAGCACCCGACGAGGGCGTGACGGAGTGCACGGGGGAGCGCGTGGCGGGTTGGGTTGTGGGTCATCGTGGGTCCTCTCCCTCGGTCGGCCCCGGCACCTGGCCCGGTCCCTCGCTTGCCCCCGGCACCTGGTCCGGTCCCGGGTCGTGGCCCGGTCCCGGCAACCGGGGCGGGCCGACCTTCTCCAGCAGTGCCAACCTGGTCTCGTGCTTCAACCGGTCCGCCGCCGCCCGGCAGCGCACCTCCAGCGCGGCCCAGTCGGCGTCGCGCTGCCGCCGGGCCCGGTCGATGGCCTCGCCCAGTTCGGTGGCCGCGGCGAGCTTGGACTGGAGTCGGGCCTGCTCGGCCGCCGCCTTCGAACGCCGGGACAGCGCGCGGGCGTACTGGCGGGCGGCGGGGTTGTGCCGCAGGTAGCCGGCGACGCCCGACACCAGCCCGGTGGCCACGTACAGGGACAGGAACAGCAGCGCCGACAGGCGCCGCTCCTGCGCGTCGGCGTCGCCACCGGTGTCGGTCTCCTGCCCCTCGATGACGATGGGGATCGAGGAGCCGACGTCGGTGCCCACGTAGTTCCACCGGAACACGAACGCCGCCGCGCCCAGCGCCAGCCACCCCACCAGGCACAGCAGGGCGGCCGTGCGCGCGCCGACGACGTGCCGGGTGGCGACGCCCTGCCTGGCCTGCTGGCCGACCGTGTGCGACAGGGCCAGGCACACCACGGTGAACCCGACGACCATGACCCAGAGGAACAGCTCCTCCTCGTCCACGGCCGCCATCAGCACCTGGTGGAAGGTCACCACGTCCACGCCGGCGGCGGCGAGCAGGACGAAGTAGTACAGCCCGGCGGTCCACGGGGGACCGACGATCTGCGACGGGTCGCCGTGGATCACCGGCCTGCGCCGGACCACGCCCGGGGTTCGCGGTGCGGTCATCGGTTGCCCCCTCTGCGCTGCTTGCGGGGTTCGGGCTCGTAGTAGGGCGCGTCGGGGTCGCTGACCCGCTCGAGCGCGTGCGACACCGCGCCCTCCAGGTCGTCCAGCACGCCGGTCTGGTCCTCGTGGTGCACCTGGTACAGCTCGCGGACCTCGGTGACGCGGACGGCGAGCAGGTCCAGCTCGGCGGCCAGGGTCTCGTGGTGCACCTTGGCCTTGGCCAGCCAGTCGGCCACGTGGGTGTCCACAAAGGACTCCAGGATGCGGCCGGCCTGCCACGCCGTGGTCGGGGTGATCCGGTCGAGCATCTCGTCGAGCCGGGCGCGCACGGCGGCGAGGTCGAGGTCCGGGTCGGGGGTGGCGCGCAGGTGCGGCAGGCGGGCGCGGACCCGGCGCAGGGCGAGGGACGCCCGCAGCATCGGCAACGACTTCATGCGGTGCCCTCGACTTCCTCGGCGTGATCGGTGCGGTTCCCATCGCCCGCCCGGTCGGCGCGGTCCACCCGGTCGGCTGGATCCACCCGGTCGGCGGAATCCGTCCGGTCGGCGTCGTCCACGTGCCCGGTGCGGTCCATCCGGCCTGTGCGGCGCCGGCGGCGGTCCAGGCGCGGCGTCGTCTCCAGCCGCTGGGCCACGCGGTGCGACTCGAACGGTCCGCGCCCCAGGTCGGCGGGGTCGGCGTCGGGCGGTGTGGTCACCCACGACGGCAGCTCCTGGGTCGCGAACCGCAGCAACGGCGCCAGGTACGTGCCCTCGGGGTGCACCAGCACGACGTGCTCCCAGTACGCGGCGACCCGGACGGCGCAGTGCGCGCCCTCCCACCGCGCCCGGTTCCGGGCCAGGACGAACTCGGTGCGGATCTGCTCCTTGACCGCCTCGATCCGGGCGGCGAGGGCGTTGAGCGCGGCGAACTGGGCGGCCTCCTCGCCGCGGGCCGCCGCGATGCGCCGGTTGCGCATCTCGTCGCGCCGGCTCAGCAGCACGGCCCGGTTCTCCGGCAGCAGCTCGGCGTGGTTGCGGGGGCGCAGTTCGGCTTCGTCCAGCTCGGCCTCGGCGCGGGCCACGGCGGCGGTGCCGCGCTCCAGCCCGACCGCGGCGGCGGCCAGTTCCGAGCGGAGCCGGGCCAGCGTCGCGCGGTCGCCTGCGGTGCGCGCCTCGAAGCGCACCAGCTCGGTCTCCATGCGCCGCAAGGACTGCCGGATCAGGCTCTCGGGGTGCGGCGCGGTGATCACGCGCTCGTCGTCGGCCATCGCCACGAGGTCGCTGTACGCGGGGTGCCGCCGCCGGCCGTCGCGCCGCCCGCGCCACCGGTCCGCCAGCCGCTCGCGCCGCCGGTAGACGAGCTCCTCGTCGTCGCTCACGACCCCTCCTCGGCTCCGGTGACCAGGTGACCGCCCCGGTGCGCCGCGACCGCCGCCCGGTGCCGCAACGCCAGCCGCGCCAGGGCGTTGACCTGCGCGCGCAGGGCGGGCGCGTCGGCCTGGCCGGGCACGCCGTCCTCGGGCACCGGCAGCTCCACGCGGGTCAGCGCGTGCAGAGCGGCGAGCACGTCACCCGCGTCGGCGAGGTCGCCGGCGGCCCGCACCTGCTCGTCGGCCTGCTCGAACGCGATCCGCAGCCGGTCCCGGCACTCGCGGTCCTCGTCCAGCCGGTCGGCCTGCGCCAGCACGAGCCGGGCGCGCGCGATGCGGCGCTGAGCCGTCCCGCGCACCCGCGCGCACAGGTCGGCCGGCTCGGGGTGGTCGGCGACGCGCGGCACCCGGTCGGCCACGTGCCACGCGCTGTCGTCGGGCCGCTTGTCCTTGCGCCCCAACGGGTGCGGGGCGGTCGCGGCTTCGGCGGACACCAGCAGCTCCGCGTCCCCCGGCCGGTTGACCAGCCGGTCGACGTCCGCGTCCTCCGCACGCCCGAGCACCTCTGCGCCCTGGTCCTGGCGCACGAGCACGTCGACGACGTCCCGGGCGAGCCGGCACAACCGCGTCGGCCGGTCCTGCGCGCACATCCGGGCCACGGCGTCGCGCACCAGCGCCGCGTGCTCGCGCCTGCGCCGGGCCGCGACCGGCCACGTGCCCGCGGTGACGAGCAGCGCGACGGCCAGCGCCGCCGCGAGCACCCACAGCACGTCGTCCACCACACCCCCGTTTGACGGACGGCTGCCCGCCTCTGTCCTCTGTGGACGCACGAGTCAACGCCCGAAGTGCGCGAGCGCGGCCCAGTGCTCGATCTCCGCCGGGTCGGTCGGGACCATGTCGCGCAGGTGCGGCGGCAGGGTCGACCGGTCGAAGGCCGGGTCCAGCACCCGCAGCTGCGCGGTGCGCAGGGCGGTGCCGGGGGAGTCCTTCCAGTGCTGGTGCACCAGGTGCACGAGGTGCGCGGTCGGGGCGGGCCACCGGGTCGCCAGCACGGACCGGGCGCCCAGCGCGAGGAACGCGGCGGGCAGGGTCCGGGCGTCGTCGTGGGACCCGTCGGTGGAGGTGTGGCCGGTCAGCGTGACCAGGTCGGCGTCGAGCGGCCCCAGGTCCAGCGGCGCGCCGGCGTGCAGCGTGACGCGGGACCGGTGCGGCGCGTCGACGTCCGACACCGCCCGGCACCCCAGGTGCAGCACCGACACCCCGTCCGCCAGCGCCGCGCGCACCTGCTCCGGCGTGCCGGCGCCGTCCTCGGCCACCCGCCACGGCCGGGGCGGCTGCCCGTGGCCGCCGAGGAACCGCCCGTCCGGGTAGAAGGTGTCCCGCAGCTCTTCCGCCGCCACGGCCGCCGCAGCGTCGTCCCGGTTGGGGTTGCCCACGAACACCGCCGCACCCACGGCAGGAGCCCTCCCCGCCGCGAGACCCAGTACCCGCCCGGACGGGGCCAACGCCACGTCGACGTCCTCGACCAGGTACCGCCGCCGCCCGTCCACCTCGCGCCACGCCGCCGGCCACGGCACCAGCCCCAACGGCCCCACCGGCACGAGCACCAGCCGCCCACCACCGGCCGCCGCCACCAACTCCGCACCCGCCGCCCGCCACGCCCACGCGCACACATCGGTCAGCGAGGCCCGCCACGCGCGCACGGTCGTGGGTGTGGGGGTGGCGTACCGGGCGTCCCGGGTCGCCGCGAACCGGGCCAGCGGCGTGGTCGTCAAGTCCGGCAACGGGATCACCCGCACTGGCCCGTCGGCCGGCACCACCACCGCCATGCCGCCGTGCGCCTCACGTTCGGGCACCAGGTAGGCCAACACATCGACCCCCGCCGCCCGCAACCCCGTCCGCACCTCGTCCGGCCCGGTCACGACGGCGTCACCCCACCCGACCTCCGCCGCCCGCCGCGCTTCCAGCACGCGCACCAGGTCATCGGTAGCACCGTCGTCCAGACACCAGGCAGTCACGTTGTCCCCAACCACGCCCACCGCCCCGCCACCACCCGCCGCGCCACCCTCGCCCGCCGCACCACCGCTGCCCGCCGCGCGACCACCAGCCGCGCCACCCTCGGCCGCCCCGCTACCGCCGCCTGCCGCGCCACCACCGGCCGCCCCGCCACTGCCGGCCCCCTCGGCCCCGCCAGCCCCCGCGCCACCGCCAGCCGCTCCGCCGCCCGCCGCGCCATTGCCGCCCGCTGCGCTACTGCCGCCCGCCGCGCTACTGCCTGCCGCCGCGCCGCCGCCTGCCGCCGCGCCGCCGCCGGCCGCCCCGCCGCCGCCGGCCTCCTCGGCCCCGCCGGCCCCCTCGGCCCCGCCGGCCGCCGCGACCAGGGCCGTCAGCACCGCCGCCCGGCTCGCCTCCCGGTCGCCGGGCCGGTCCCGCAGCCGCAGCCGCGACCCCAGGTCGACCGCCGCGTCCACCCCGCCGCCGTCCCGCCACGCGGCCTCCAGGGCGGCGATCTCCGCGTCCAGCTCGGCCGGGTCGGTCGGCACCACCGCGGACAGCCGGGCCCGGGTCATCCCGCGCACCATCCGCGCCGCGAACTCCATCGGCGCCCCCGACCGCACCCCGGCGGCGGCCCGTTCCACCGCCTGGTACGCCCACAGCGCCCGCCGCGGGTCCCCGTCCGCCACCGCCGCCCGCCACTCGCCGGCGGTCCCGAACAGGCGGGCCACGTCGCCGTCGTCGGAGTCGCCGAGCCGCGGCGGCGAGCCGTCGAAGCTGCCCGGCGGGCCGGCCATCCGGGACAGTTGGGTCACCACCTGCTCCATGACGTCCCGCTGCTCGGACGGCGGCAGCGCGTCCACCCGCCACACCAGCGCGGTGAAGTCCCCGATCAGCGCCCGCGGGTCCTGCCCGGCCGCCGCCCGCTCGTAGACCGCGCGCAGATAAGCGGTCATCGCCTGCTCGGCCTCGGCTTCCGGCGACAACGGGGCGTCCGGGGCGTCCGGGGCGGACGGGGTGGACGGGGCCGGTCCGGACAGCAGCGCCCGCACCAGCCCGTCCATGTCCCCCTCGAGACCGCCGCCGGTCTCGCCGACGAACGCCCGCCGCATGATGTCCACCAGGCTCGACAGGGCGTTCACGACATCGTGGTCCACCGCCGGCACGGTCGCCTTGACCTCGGTCAACAGGTCGATCTGCGCCTGCACGGCCGCCCGCAGCGCGGTGGGGTCGCCGACCGGGAGGAACTCGGCCATCCACTGCACCCGCAGCACCACCGACCGCACCGCCAGCCGTGCCCTGGCCCGCGGGTCCACCCCGGGCGCGGTGCGCACGGCGGTGTCGGCGTCGGCGAGCATGGCGCGGGCGTCGAAGCGGTTCAGCACGGCCCCGACGCCGAACCGGCCCGCCGCCGCCTCGATCGCCTCCAGCCGCCGGGTCCGCACGTCCAGCGCGTCGTCCGGGTTGGGCTCGGGGTGGGCGAGGGCGCGCGTGCACCACTCGACCGCGTCCCACAGGTGGTGCGGGCCGTCCAGCGCGACCAGGAATTCGTGCGCCTCGGCGATCGCACTGGCCGCCAGCCAGTCCTCTTCGACGGTCTTCAGGACGTCGATCCCGCCGCGGATGTCGTCGGCGTCGCCGGTGACGCCACCGCGGAAGCACAGCAGGAAGCCGTACTGGCGGGCGTGCCGGTCCTCCAGCCCGACCTCGGCGTCCAGCGCGGTGTACTCGGCGATGGCCTCGTCGCGGTCGGCGTCGTCGCGGTCGGGGGAGTTCCAGAAGCGGGCGGCCACCAGGGCGGCGACGGCGACCCGGGCCTCGGGCGCGCGCTCGGGGTCGTCGGCCAGCAGCGACCGCGCCTCCCGGGCCGCCGCGAGGGCCGCCTCCAGCGCTTCCAGGGATTCCGTGAGCAGGAAACGCTCTTCGTGGACGGCGACGAGCGCCTCCAACGCCTCGACGCGCGCTTCCTCGTCCGGTTCGAGGTCGGGAAAGACGGCGGCCATGCCGTCGATCACGTGGTCGAGGTCGGCGGGGTCGAGGGTGCGCGGGTAGGCCCAGCGGTGGGCGTGCGCGCGTTGGAGCAGGAAGTCGATCCGGTCCGGGCCGGCGGGGTCCAACCCGTCCAGGACGTCGGTCAGCCGCCGCGCGGCGTCGGCGTCCAGGTCCTCGTCCCGGGAGGCGACGGCCAGCCTGGTCGCGGTCAGGGCGGCGAGTTCGGCGGCGGCCGGGTCGGCGAACTCGCCGGTGGTCCGCCGGGCGACGGCGGTCAGGTGGGCGATGGCCGCGTCGAGGTGGGCGGTGGAGTCGGTTTCCTCGGCCAGGAAGGACAACGCGTCGCCGGCGCGGTACCGCCAGCGGTCCGCTTCTTCGTGCTCGGGGACGCGGGCGAGGGCGAAGTCCAGCAGGAGCACGCCGAGTTCCACGGCCTCCGGCGTCGCGGCGACATCCTCGACGAACTGGTCCAGGTAGTCCGCGCCGACCGTGCCCGCCTCGACGGGGTCCACGCGCTCGGGCGCGACCTCGATGGCGCCGGCCAGGTACAGCGCCCGGTCGTGCAAGGCCTCGTCCACCGGGGGCTCAGCCACGACGACCTCCCGCGACGACGACCTCACGGGCCTTGACCAGCACGTCGTCCAGCCGGTCCGGGTCGGCCAGCAGGGCGGCGGCCCGGTCGCGCGGCAGCAGGCCCCGCTCGGCCAGGGCGCGCACGGCGGTGCGGACGGTCCGGGGCTGGTCGGCGGGGGCGACGGCGGCGACCCGGTCCACGACCGTCGCCACGACGGCGGTGTCCGGGTCGGGCTCTGCTTCGGTGACGGCGTCGAACGCGCGGGACGCGCCCGGGTCGGCCACGGTGCTCCAGGCGGCGTCGTCGGACAGCACGCGGGTGTCCGGGCGGCGGCCCAACGGCCGTTCGATGTAAGCGTCGTACCAGGTCACGTACTCCGGGGCGGTCCGGGTGCCGACGTTGACCCGGGTCCCGGCGCTGCACACCTGCTTGACGGTGCGCAGCATGGTGGGCATGCGTTCGAGGTAGTACGGCACCGGCTCGCCGAACTCGGCGGCACAGCGCTCGGCGAGTCTGCGCAGGAGGTAGGCCTGGCCCGGTAAGGGCGCGGAGTACCCGGCCTCGTCGGCCAGGTGGCCCAACACCGCGCGGTGCTCTTCATCCGGTAAAGCACGGCCGAACCTGTTCTGCCGGACCTGCTTGGGCTTGACCTGCGCGCCCCGCTCGGCGCGGTAGCCGCGGAAGACGTCGATGACCCGCTTGCGCACGTGCGACCGCACCGCGCCGGCCAGGTTGGTGCGGTCCGAACCGTGCTCCGTCAGGAACACCGAGACGATGTGCAGCACGTCGGCCACCAGGTCGCGGCACACGCAGTCGCCGGACAGCACGAACCCCGCCGCCGGGGCGGCCTGCCCGAACCGCAGACCCGGCATGGCCAGCCCCAGGTCGCAGCGCGCGACCAGGTGGCTCCGGTGGAGGGCGGCCCTGGACCCGCGCAGTTCGGACAGGGCGGCGAGGACGACTTCGGGGGAGAGGGATGAGCTCTGCCGCAGGCGCATAGGTAGTTTTCTACTCTCACGTAAGATTTTATGTGAGCGGTATATGGAACCGTGACGTGAGGAGAGGTGGAGGGACGGATGGCGTTGCTGCCCGCGGTCGTGCCCCTGGTGGTCGAGAAGCGGTCCGAGCTGGTGCCCGCGCGGCTGGCCCGCAAGGTGGCGCCGCTGTTCGGCGTGCCCTCGGAGCAGAACCCGTTCCGGCCCCTGACCTGGGTGTGCGACTTCACCACCATCACGGCCTCCGAGATCGCCCGCGGCGCGCCGCTGCCCACCCGGGCGGCCCAAGCCCGGCTGCGCGAGCGGGAGCACGACGGCGAGTGGGTCGTGCACGACCGCGCGGTGCTGCCCACCTCCGGCCGGGCGCTGCCCAACGAGATCGTCCCGGCGACGGTCAACCGGTTCGGCCCCGACACCAAGGCCGCCGTCGTGCTGACCGCGACGAACGTCCTGCTCGCCCCGGTCACCGAGGCCATCACCGCGGCCCTGCCGCTGCTGCGCGGGGGCGACGGCGGCGAGCTGCCGACCGTGCAGTGGATCGCGGCGTGGGCGGCCACCGCGGTCGAGGTCTACCGGTCCCAGCCCGCCCTGGTCGTGGCGGCGGTCAAGGCACGCGCGATCCAGCGGGAGTCGCTCAGCGCGCCCCTGTTCCCGTGGGCGGACCGGCTGGCCGGGCGGCCGAAGGCCCGCTGCGAGATCGGCGCGGTCCCGCCGGACCCGCACGACCCGGTGACCCGGCCGCGTGACCTGGACTTCCTCGACGGCGTCGCGGTGGCCCGGCTGAACAGCACCGGCGCGCTGCCGTCGTCGGGTCGCGGCACCGGCCCCGGCGTGGGCGACCGGCTGGTGGAGCTGCTGATCAGCCTCATGGTGGACATGGGCGCCCCGGACAGCGCCGGGTACGTGTGGGTCAGCGAGCGCGAGCCGGGGCAGGCCGTGGTCGAGGCGATGGTCCCGTCGTCGGGCCTGGTGCGGGAGCTGGTGGAGACCTGGGCGCACGGCCCGGGGTCGCTGGCGCGGCCGGACGAGTTCGCCGACGCCCTGGCCGACGCGATCGCCCGCCCGGTCCGGCTGCCCGCGCCCGCCGAGGTCGCCGCGTTGCCGGTGCTCGGGCGTCGGGCGGTGGTGTTGGCGGCGATGGGGATCGTGCGGCAGATGGGGTTGCTCGCCCCGTCGTCGTGGGTGACCGGGCCGGAGTTCGCCGGTCTCCTCGACGGTGTGGAGGCGCTTCTGTCCACTGTGGACCCTGGTGACCCTCTGGTTCCCGAGACCCGCTTGCGCCTTGCCGTGCAACGGGCCGGAGTGGAGCGCCACACCGGACGCGCCGGGGCCGACACCGTCGCGGCGCTGCTGTCGGCGGCCGACGCGTGCCTGGCGTCCGAAGCGCTCGACCGCGGCACCCTCGCCGACATCCTCGCGGTGACGTGCGTGGAGCTGAACATGTTGCGCCCCTTCGCCTCCGCCCCGCTCACCGACGCCCTGCGCCGCTACTGGACGGCCTTCGCGGAGGCGGTCGAGGTGGACCTGTCCACCCCCGACGCGGACCACAGCGCGCTCAGCTTCCAACTGCACAACTACGCCGCCTTCCTGGGCGGCAACAACGACTCCGAGGCCGACCTCCGGGCGTCCCTGCACCTGTTCACCCACTCGGTGATCCCGGGCCGCACCAGGCTGTTCAACCGCGACCGGGACTTCCGACCGCTGGCCCGCAGCCTGTACCTGGCGGCCGACGCCGCCGCGTCCCTGGCGGTCCTGGTGCCCGCGGAGGCCGGGCAGTGGGTGCGCACGGCGCACGACTGGGTCCGGCGGGTCCTGGCCAACCCCGGCTTCGCGCCCGGCCGGCTGCACCCGCGCCTGGACGACTCCCTGTTCGCCCTGCGCGCCGCACCCGTCCTGCTGCTGGCCGTGGAGACCGGCGTGGCCCCGGAACGGGAGTCGGCGCTGTCCACGGCCGACGAGCTGATCCGCCTGGTGGAGCGCTGGCTGAAGGCGACCGCCGACGGCGGGAACTCCTCGTACCACGCCACCGTCACCGCCCTCAGATCACGCCTGACCACCCTGCTCGCCTCCTCGACCGGTCCCTGACGGACACCGCCGCTCCGGGCCGCCATACCGGGGTGGAGGTGATCGGCGATGAACGGTGGCGGCAACGGCGACGACAGCAAGTGAGGCACCCGGTTCCGGCGGGCGCGGGTGGTCCGCGCCCGCCGGACGGTCCCACGACACTGGTCCGGTCCGGCCATGACTCGTGGATCGAATGCTAGAGCGCGGACGTTTCACCCACGCCGCAATTCCGCCAGGTGTATTTCCCTCAGTTTTCACAGCACTTGCCGCATTACTGCGGACGCGGTTTTCCTTTCGCGGTCAGAGGCTGCGGGCGGTGACGTCGCCGTAGGCGGTGGTGGCGCGGATGGTCACCGACGGCGTGCCGGCGTTGGTGAGGGAGTTGTGGATGCGGCCGTAGGCGGTGCCCGCGTCGAGGGAGGCGGAGACCCCAGGAGCGGTGTCGACGGTGATGTCGCCGGCCTGGGTGGTCAGGACGAGGTCGCCGCCGGTGGCTTCGGTGACGCGGATGTCGCCCTTGCCGGTGCTGATCTCGGCGGGACCGGTGAGGCGGCCCAGGGTGACGTCGCCGGCGTGGGTGGTGACGTGGACGCTCGCGGCTTCGTCGAGCTTGATGTCGCCCTGCGAGCCGTCGAAGACGACCGCGCCCAGGCGTCCCACGCCGCGCAGGTCGGCGGCGGCGGCCTTGGCCTCGACGCGGGACCCGGCGGGCAGGCCCACGGTGATCTCGACGTAGCCGGAGGGGCCGAGCAGCTGGTTCTTGGCCGTGGTGGTGATGTGCAGGACGCCGTCGTGGTACTCGACGGTGGTCTGCTCGGCGGCCTTGACGTCCCGGCTCTTGCCGGCGTCCACGGGCCGGACCTCGACGGTGGTGTCGGCGCGGTCGGCGGCGATGAACCGGAGGTGGCCGGCGGGGACGTCCAGGACGGCGGTGACGGGGGCGGTGGTGTCGAACTTCTGCATCGTTCTCAGCTCCTGCGGTGTGGTGTTCTCGGTGTTTCCGACACTGCAAAAGCTACGTTGCGTTCGCAGGTTCGAGCAACGAGCTTGTTGCTTGTTTTTGCTATTGTAGCTGGTCACAGCTTCGAGATCATTGCAATGGTCCTGCTGGCTAACGCAACACGCGCCTTGCTGTCGTTGCAATGAGATGTAGATGAACGCTATGGTCGGGGCATGCCCGGAGGCAGACTCACCCAGCAGGACCGCCGGCAGATCGCGTTGGGCCTCGCCGAAGGGCTGGCCTACGCCGAGATCGCCCGGAACCTCGACCGACCCACGTCCACGATCACCCGCGAGGTGATGCGCAACGGCGGACCCACCGCCTACCGCGCGGACCTCGCCCACCACGCCACCGAACGCCGCGCCCGCCGCCGCAGGCAAGCCGCGCCGCGCGGACCGCAGGCGGCGCCACCGGCCCACGGGCGTGACCCGGAGGCGGTGCGGGAGTACGAGGACCTGCTCACCGCGGTCCTCATCCAGAGCGGCACGCCCAAGATGATGGCGCGGGTCATGACGTGCCTCTACACGACCGACCAGGGCAGTCTCACCGCTGGGGAGTTGGTGCAGCGCTTGAACGTCAGCCCGGCGTCGATCTCCAAGGCGATCGCGTTCCTGGAGGAACAGGGCCTGGTCCGCCGCGAGCGCGACGACCGCCGCCGCGAGCGTTACGTCGTGGACGACGACGTCTGGTACCAGTCCATGATGGCCAGTGCGAGGGGTACCACCGCCCTGGCGGAGACGGCACGCCAGGGCGTCGGCGTCCTCGGTGCCACGACCCCGGCCGGTGCCCGCCTGGAGAACATCGCGCGGTTCGTGGACTTCGTCTCGGAGAGCATCGTCCGAGCCGCCGAACAAGCCCGCGCCATCCTCCACGCGAAACCGGACACCGGCTCCGAGTAGGCCGTGGTGGACGCGGGCGCGGGGCGGGCCGTCGTGGTAGCCACCCCGCGCCCGCAAATCAGTGGGGCGACGAGGCTGTGAACGCTAACACCACCGAGTCGCAGCCACAAGACCGGCAACCCCTATCAAGACAACGGGTCAAACCTACTGCTGCGTAACGCAAAACCAGGTTTACCTTCACCGGTCAACAACCGTCTCAAGTGGATCAATCACTTGACACACCACAGCCTCCACCCCGCCAATGTGAGCGCTAACGAAACTTCGAGTGGAGGCCATGATGCAGGCAAGGTCACGGCGGCTCATCGCCTGCGCCGCCGCGGTGCTCGCCACCGCACTGCTGCCCACCGCGCCCACAGCGGTCGCGGAATCCAACGGCGGCACCCGGGTGATGCCCCTGGGCGACTCGATCACCGAGGGGACGCAGGTGCCGGGCGGGTACCGCATCGGGCTGTGGCAGCGGTTGGGGTCCGGGAACTACCGCGTGGACCTGGTCGGCTCCCAGTTCAACGGCCCCGACTCACTGGGCGACCACGACCACGAGGGCCACCCGGGTTGGCGCATCGACCAGATCGACGCGAACGTCGTCAGCTGGCTCGGGAACACCTCCCCGCGCACCGTGCTCCTGCACATCGGCACCAACGACGTCCTCCAGGACTTCAACATGGCCAACGCTCCCGCTCGCCTGTCCGCGCTGGTCGACAAGATCACCGCGACCGTGCCGAACGCCGACGTCTTCGTCGCCACCATCATCCCGCTGACGAACGAATCGCAGGAGTCCCGCGCCCGCGGCTTCAACGCCACGATTCCCGGCATGGTGCAGAGCAAGGTCAACGCCGGCAAGCGCGTGCACCTGGTCGACATGCACTCAGCGCTCACCACAGCCGACCTGATCGACGGCGTCCACCCCACCGCCACCGGCTACGACAAGATGGCCGCGAAGTGGTACGAGGCCCTCCGATCGGTGTCCGGCACCATCGGCACCCCGACCACGGCGAGGCAGATCGTAGGCGTGCAATCGGGCCGCTGTGTCGATGTCCCGGGAGCCACCACCACCAACGGCACCCAGGTCCAGCTGTGGGACTGCCACGGCGGCTCCAACCAGTCCTGGACCTACACGTCGAGCAAGCAGCTGGTCGTGTACGGCAACAAGTGCCTGGACGCCTACGGCTGGGGCACCAGCAACGGCACGCAGGCGGCGATCTGGGACTGCACCGGCGGCGCGAACCAACAGTGGAACGTCAACTCCAACGGCACCATCACCAGCGCCTTGTCCGGCCTGTGCCTCGACGCGAACGGCTCAGGCACCGCCAACGGCACCAAGCTCGTCCTGTGGTCCTGCTCCGGCACCGCCAACCAACAGTGGAGGTCCTAACTCCGCCCTCCCTCCCGTCCCCCATCGGGTGAAAAGACCTGATCATCCCCCGGCCACGGTCGTGCTCGCAGCCACGCGGCAGAGCACGACCGTGGCCGCCGTCATTCGGCGACCGAACACGTGGTGGTGACCCACAGTGTCGTCGTACCGACAGCTACCCCCGACAGCGTTGCCGCGCTTCGCGTGGGCGAGCGGCATCCGCACAAGCGGATTAGCGTCATCAATCCTTCCAGTCCACAAAGGATTGATGATCTCGGGAGGAGTGGTGATGGGCCGAGGAGTGGTGACGGGTCCCCGAACCCGAATACTCGTGGTGGTGGGCGCGGTCGTCGCCGCGGTGCTCACCCCGGCGACCGCCCATGCCGGCGGCTGGACCGTCGTAGCGGAAGGCTTGGACAACCCCCGCGGCCTGGACGTCGCCCCAGATGGCAGCCTGTACGTGGCCGAGGCCGGCCGCGGCGGCGCAGGCCCGTGCTTCCCCAGTCCGGAGGGCGGCAACGCGTGCTTCGGCACCTCCGGCGCAATCACCCGAGTAAACCCCCACGACAAAACCGCCGTGCGGGTGCTCACAGGACTCCCGTCGATCGCCGCCCCTGATGGTTCCTCCGCCATCGGCCCTTCAGACGTGGCATTCCGCCCCGGCAAGCGCGGCTACGTGTTCACCGTAGGCTTGGGCGCCGACCCAGCCCTGCGCGAAAGCCTCCCCGACGTAGGCCGCGACGCCACCGGCCGCCTACTGACCAGCCACGACGGCAGCTGGAAAACAATAGCCGACATCGCCGGCCACGAGGCAGCCACCAACCCAGACCAGGGCCACGTAGACAGCAACCCCAACTCCGTCTACGCCCTCAAGGGGAGCATGATCGTGGTCGACGCAGGCGGAAACTCACTGCTACGAGTATCCCCAAATGGCCACGTCTCAACCCTCGCAGTCTTCCCCAGCCGCACAATCAACGGCGCAGAAGTCCAGTCGGTCCCCACATCGGTAGTCCGAGGCCCAGACGGCGCCTACTACGTAGGCGAACTAACCGGCTTCCCCTTCCCCCAAGGCCAAGCCCGCGTACACCGCGTCCTACCCTCCGGCCACAGTGAGGTCTTCGCAGAAGGCTTCACCAACATCATCGACGTGGCCTTCGACAACAAAGGCAGGCTCCACGTCCTAGAAATCGCCCACAACGGCCTAACCTCCGGCAACCCCACCGGCGCCCTAATCCGCGTAGAACACACGGGCCTCCAACACATAGTCGCCCTAGACGGCCTAACCATGCCCGGCGGCCTAACCTTCGACGGCAACAAGGCCTACATAACCAACTGCGGCGTCTGCCCCTCCGGAGGCCACGTAGTCCAACTCCACCACCACTAACCCACCCCTCACCACTCAGCCCACCCCACCCGCCGAGCAGTCAACCCGCTAAAACCGGCCGGGCCCGAGCTCTCCACCAACACAGAGCCCAGGCCCGGCCACACCAAGCCCCACCCGACCAGCCCACCCCCCGGCCGTTCGGGGCGCCGAACCGGTAACGCTCAACGGTCAGTTGCGCGTCCCTCGACGAAGTAGCTCACCCAGGGGCTGGAGGTCCGCGTGACCATCCGATCGTCCCAACCGGCAAGCCGCAGGACTCTTCGGCCTCCTGGTAGCCGTCACTGTAAGGAGTCCGTAGATGGCGGCAGACGAGGGCAGATCCCGGCCGATGGCGACTGTCGGAAAAGATCAAGCCCCGAGCGCGTTGCCGCAGCTCAGGGCTTGATTCACCCGGCGAAAGGTGAGTGCCCCCGGCAGGATTCGAACCTGCGACACACGGTGTAGGAAGGCTCGTGGGGCACACGGTGTCCCGTACCCCGTGACCTGCACCTAAGCCCCGCCCCAGCCTCCGCCGTCGCCACTCCGTTTCGCGCTGGCTTCGCGCTTCGCGCCGGGCTCCGTCCGCCTGGTGCTCAAAGCCGATCCGCCTCTTCGCCGGCAAGACGGCGAAGCCGTCGCGGCAGCCGATCGCCGCGCCCAGCCCACGCTAGCCGGGTAACCGCGCGATCGTCCCAACCGGCAAGCCTCCGAAGTCCTCGGCCTCCAGCTCGCCGTCACACTGCGCGCCGCCTCCGGTCCACGTGCACCGACTCCGCGCACGGCCGACGGGCGGAGCGAAGCGGGAGCCCGGCGTGCCGTGATGCGGGGAGTCGGTGCCAACGCGGGGACCGCCCGGCCGCGCGCTGCCGCAGGCGGCGAGCCTTGATCCCGTAGAGCCAAATTCGGCAAGTCGGCCATACATGCCGTGATCTTGTCAACCCTGTGTAACCACTATGTTGTTAAGCGACGCCGAAGCTCGCAGAACTATCACTCTTATGGCCTAGCGGTGTAACGCAGTGCTACCGATCATGGATTCGACCTGAAAGAGTGAATGTCGTCGGAGGTGCCCGCCCGTGCGGGGCGTGCAACATGGTGGTCGTGAGGGAGCCTGAGATGATCAGTTCCGAGCGGTTCGCGTTCGCGCTCAAGACTCTCGACTCCACGCAGTGGCGACCGTTCGAACGCCTGGCTTCCGTCTTTCTTGCCGACGAATTTCCTAATCTACGCCCCGTTAGCGGCTTGTCTGGAGACGGTGGCGCAGACGCGCTGCTCTTCGAAGTGGAAGACGATCCGACTACGCTTGTTCAATACTCGGTCCGCCTGGACTTCGCGGCGAAGATTACTGAAACCTGCAAGCGCTTGAAGGAAACATTCCCTGACGTTCGAGTCCTGATATATGTTACTAATCAGCCGATCGATTCGAAGTCTGTAGAGTTGCGGCGAACTGCACGAGCGAAGTTTGGCATACATCTCGACCCCAGAGGGCTGGATTGGCTCGTCAATGTGCGGAATTCCAGCACGGCGACTATGGCTGAAGCCGAGGAGTTGGCCAAGCTCGTCGTCGAGCCGATACTTTCGGACTCCAACCTAATGCGGCGGCAGGCTCAAGCGCTTGATGATCTCGAAGTGAAGGCGGCATTCGTTTACCTTGGCCTTCAGTGGGCCGATGACACGCGAGAGAAAGGCCTAACGAAAGTCTGCTTCGAAGCAATCGTACGGTCGGTTCTTCGTGACACGACAAGTGACAAGAGGATGGCACGGTCCCGAGTTTACGAGCTTGTCGGCCAGCTTCTGCCGGGTCATCATGAGCGGAGCCTGCGTGAACAGGTTGACGGAGCGCTTAAGAGGCTCGAAAAGAAGTACATCCGGCACTGGCGGCAGGTCGATGAGTTTTGCCTAACATGGGACGAACGCGTCCGATTGGCAAACAGGCTTACAGACCTCGAAGTGCAAGACGATGTCTTGCGGAAGCATTTGCGCGATTCACTTTGCACATCTGCCTCAGAAGCCGAGGTAATTCTGGATCAGGGTCAAATGGAGGTTTTGGTCGACGAATGCAGGTCGATGGTAGAGAAGATCTTGCTGAATCGTGGCGAGGCATTTGCCGTTGCGGTATCTCGAGACCAAGGAACGGATGTCAGGCCCGCTGATATCGAGGCGGTTGTCGGCAACGTAGTAACGAAAACGGGAAAACCTCCCGAGTTGCCAGTGCATATTATCGCTGCGACGCTTCAAGCCTTGCTCGTGGCCCCTCCGGATGACGTCCGGTCGTATCTTCGTAGCCTGGCCGATACATATACCCTGTTCGCCTTCATGCGTGAAACACCGGATGTCCAATCGGCGGTTGTAAAAATCTTTTCCGAGGGGGATATTTGGCTCGACACCTCTGTGGTTCTACCACTTCTCGCCGAGGAGCTGCTTGAGCCGCAGGAGCGCTCGCACACGGAGCTCTTTTCTGCCGCTACACAGTGCGGTCTTAGCCTGTATGTCTCGGATGGGGTAATTGAGGAGTTGGCAACCCATGTCAACAGGTGCCGCATGTACCTCCGAGCACTCTCGAAAGAGGGTGCTCATGGCTCACCGCCGTTCCTGTTGAATGCGCACCGTCTGGCAGGCAAGGATGACTCCGAGTTCGAGAGATGGCTGGAAAACTTCTGTGGTAAAGACCCCGAGGCTGACATTGCGGACTACCTGGAGGAAGAGCACGACATCGTAAACGAGTCACTCAAAGACTTCGTGAACCGTGCCAACCTCGAGTTGCGTGCCGCTGTGGCTGAAGTCTGGCACGAGAACAGAGACTACAAAGACAAGATGCGTATCGCGCTCGGCTTGCCCCCGATGGATTCGGCGACTAGAGACCGGCTTATCGGTCACGATGTCGAAAACTACGTCGGCATTATTGTTCGGCGTGAGGAGCGGCGCGAGCGTAGGTCAGCTTTTGGTTATAAAAGTTGGTGGCTAACGCTCGACCGAACCGCTTTCCGTATCAAAGCTCGGATCGCTGACGCCATCGATGGAAAGCCGCCGGCGAATCCTGCGATTAGTCCAGACTTCATGCTCAATTATCTTGCCATTGGCCCAGTTAGAAGCAAACTTTCTAAGGAAAAGGGCGATTCGTTGCCGCTCATGCTTAACATGTCAGTCCTTGACGCTGTTCCTCCCGATCTACTTGCACTTGCTGACGAGCTGCGCAGCGAGTTGGCAGACCTCTCGCCGCGCGTCGTTCGTCGGAAGATTCGGGAAACTCTCGAAGATGCGCGGCTACTACTCGGCCCAACCGGGCGCGGTGGTGAGATGGCCTTGACAAGCGATGTGAAAGCCAGATTGATCGCTATGGCACGGGAGCGATGACTGCTGGATTCGTGAAGTCGGAATGAACTATGAGAGCAAATCTGGCGGTAGATGCGTCCCGAATCAGTAAGCGGCTACTCGCTAGCGTGCCAAAGCGGTTGGCTCATGTTCGAGGCGTCGCCAAGCGGGTCGGATTGGCGACTGGAATCTTCGAAGAAGCAGAACGAGGGCTGTTGACAGCGGCGGCTCTTCTTCACGACGTCGGATATGCGCCGGAGTTGACGAAGACTGGGTTTCATCCGCTTGATGGGGCACGGTACCTCGAGGAACACGGCTTTCCTGAGCGGTTGTGTGCGCTTGTGGCTCATCACTCCTGTGCCTATCGGGAGGCGGAGTTGAGGGGACGCTCGGCTGAGCTGGCGCGGTGGGTGGATGAGGAAACGCCGCTGCGGGACGCGCTGTGGTGGGCGGACATGACCACCGGGCCGGAGGGGGAGACGACCGGGGTTCGTGAGCGGATTGCGGAGATCCAGGCGCGGTATGGGCCGGAAGACTTTATGACGTTCTTCATCCGACAGGCGGAGCCCTAGCTGGTGGCGGCGGTGGAGCGTACGGAGGCTCGGTTGCGAGCGGCTGGGGTTGAGATCAGGTGAAGTAGGGCTCGGCGCGGTTGCTGAGGCCGTGGTCGATGCGCAGGCGGATCGACGGGTGGATGTCTAGGTCGGGTAGGCGGTTGGGCTCTACCCACAGGACTTCCTTGGACTCGTTGCTTGTGCGCAGCTCGCCCCCGGTGGGTTGGGCGCGGAAGCAGATGGAGAACTCCTGGCGGACCTCGCCGTCGTCGTAGGCGATGACGTGGTTGGGGTTGGAGTACAGGCCGACCAGGCTGGTGACCTCTACACGGATGCCGGTTTCCTCTTCGACCTCGCGCACGACGGTTTGGGTGAGGGTTTCGCCTACGTCCTGGCCGCCGCCGGGGATGGCGTACTTGTCGTTGTCGGTGCGGCGGATCATCAGGAGGTGGCCGGTGGGGTCCTGGACGATGGCGCTGACGGCTGCGCGGATGCTGTTGGGCTTCGGGGCGTTCGGGTCGTTGAGGTAGTCGGTCCGGGTCATGGTTCGACCTTGTCAGAAGGTGGCGCGCTTCGCCCCGGCCCAGACGGTCTCCAGGCTCTCGGAGTACGTCTCGAACAGGTCGCCGGCGGACAGGCGGCGTAAGTGTAGGGCTGGGGCGTGGGCGCCGGGGAAGCCGTAGACGTGGGTGTTGACGATCATCTCGTCGTCGAAGCGGAAGACGGAGTTGTAGAGGGTCGTCTTGTGTAGGCGGACCTCGATGCCGGGGACCTCGGCCAGTGGGCGGACGAAGGCCAGGGCGTTGCGGATGCGGGCGGCGACGGTGCCCTTGCCTAGTTGCTCCTCCTCGCTGCGGCGGGCGGTGGGGTCGCCGAAGAGGAGGCGGACGCGGGTGCCGTTCTCGGCCTTGGTGCGTAGCTCCTTGGCGAAGGTCGGGCGTTCGACCAGGAACAGGGCCGCCAGGGACAGGACCTCGATGTGTTCGGTGGCGTCGTTGAGGAGGCGGTCCCAGAGGTCCGCGGGGATGTTGTTGCGGTGGGGGTAGACCTTGACGACCTCGGACTCGGCGATCTCGGCCTTGCGTTCAGTGGCGACAGCGTCGGGCCCTTCGGCAAGGCGTTCCCGGCCGTGCTGGTCATCGACTTGGCGGCGTTGGGGCGGTTGCGGCTCGCACTGGACCAGGCGGCGGCTGAGTCCGTGGATGGTGGCAAACAGGGCAGATTCCAGCCGACGGCGGCTGACGGAAAAGATCAAGCCCCGAGCGCGTTGCCGCAGCTCAGGGCTTGATTCACCCGGCGAAAGGTGAGTGCCCCCGGCAGGATTCGAACCTGCGACACACGGTTTAGGAAACCGATGCTCTATCCCCTGAGCTACGAGGGCGCACGGGGCAGCCTACCCAACCGCCTCGGCGAGGGTCGGAGCCGGCCCCGCCACGCGGCCGTCACCCAGGTGGACATGCGCGTAGGGCGAGTATGCACCGGGGGTGACGGACCTAGGAGGGGTGTGGTGGGCTGTTGGGGGGAAGTGGGGTGGGGTGCCTTCTCCTTGCCGCCCCCGTCGGGTAGGTAGGGGGCATCCTTGGTCGGTTGGCGGGAGTGGCTTGATGAGCGGTAGACCTTGGCCTGACTTCCGGCCTGGGCCCCTCGGGGCCTTTGGGGCTTGGTGGCGGCGGCGGCAGGAGCGGCGGGGGGAGGACTTCACGTTTGTTCCGCCCTCGTCCTCGCATCAGCACGTCTTTGAGACGCCTCTGCCCAGCGCTGTGTACGGGCTCGACTTTCACGCCAAGTTGACCGTGCACTGGCGGCTTGACCTCACCACCGGTGCGCGGCACAACTCGCCGCGTAGCGCCGCGATCAACGACATCGTCAAGCGCGCCAAGAAGATCACCGAGCGGGCCATGTTGGTGCATCACGCCCCTCTCCAGTTCCAGCTCGGGGACGAGCTTGCTGCCGAGCGGCAGGTTGAGGGCACGCACGTGTGGGCGCGGGCCGAAGGTGTGGAGTTGACGGTTGACGACGGTGACCTTGAGTCCGCGCGCAAGCACATTGAGTTGTTGCGCACCACTACCGTCCGCCAAGCCGAGCGGGACGCGGAGCGGGCCGAGATCCGGTACCTGCGGGACGAAGTCCTCACCGACCTGTCCACCGCGACGATCTGGTGGCTGCACCGCAACGGCTACCAGGTCGAGCAGGCCGTGGCCCTCTCCCAGCACCTGAACGAACTCGTCCGCATCGCCGCCCAGCGCCGCGACCAGCACTGGGCCGACACCCTGGTGACCAGCTTCGAAACCGCCCTGCCCCGCCTGTCCGACGGCCACCGCCACGAGCTCAAGCAGCACCTGGCCAAGGCCCTGGGCATCTACGGCGGCACGACGGTGGCCGAGGAGTTCGCCGAGCAGGTCGGACTTCCCTCCTACCACGAGCTCCCGCACAACCACGAGCTGCCGCACAGCCACGAGCTCCCGAGGAACCACGAGCTGCCGCAGAACCACAACGGGGCCAAGCCGCTGCCCTGATTTCTCTATTGTGGGTCCCGTGATCCACAACCTGACCGAGGCGCGCGGAGCGGCGGTGGCGGGTGCGTTGCGTGTGCTCGCCCGTCTCACGCCGTTCGTCGAACCCGAGCTGATCGGCCTGCGCGACGTCGTGCGGCCCGGTGACACCTGCGTCGACATCGGCGCCGCGCTGGGCCTGTACACGGTGTCGTTGTCGCGCCTTGTCGGTCCACAAGGGACAGTGCACAGCATCGAGCCGCTCCTGTTCGCGCACCCCGCGCTCTCCTACGTGCTGCGCCCGCGCGAAGGGCGCAACATCGTGCGGCACTCGGTGGCGCTGGGCACCCGCGAGGGCAAGGACGTGATGAGCGTCCCGGTGCGGCACGGGCTCCCGGTCACCGGGCGGTCGTTCCTCACCGCGGGCGCGGACGGGCTCGGGTCCAACACCGAGTTCGCCGAGCACCTGGAGGTCGTCGTCCGCACGGACACCCTCGACCGGTTCGTCGCGGCGAACGGTATTGAGCGGCTGGATTTCGTCAAGGCGGACGTGGAAGGCGCCGAACTGCGCGTGCTGCAAGGCGGAACCGAGACCATCGAGAGGTTTCGACCAAAACTTCTTCTGGAGATCGAAGAACGGCACTTGGCGCGCTTCGGATACCGCGCGGAGGATGTCGTGGAGTGGCTCGCGGAACGCGGTTACCGCATGTTCGCGTGGCAGCACGGTGAGTGGCGCCAGGTTGAGCGCATCCGCCCTGACCTGCGCAATTACCTGTTCCAGGCCCCGCCGCAGCGCTCGTTCAAAGCCTAGAAAAGGCGGAAGACCCCGGTCCCTGGGGGTGGACCGGGGTCTTCCTGCGGACCGGTCTACGTGTCGTAGACCTCAAGTTCGTACAGTGAGTATCCGTAACTCGTGGCGCGTTGGATACCCGTCATTCGTACGAATCGTGCGGCGGTTGGGGTGAACGACACGACGTCCTGTCCGCCGTTTCCCGCACCAGTCGTGAATACCTCCCGCCAGTTGGTGCCATCGGGTGACACCTCGATTCGGTACGACCGCGCGTAGGCCGCCTCCCAGGACAGGACCACGCGCCCGACCGTCCGCGACGACCCGAGGTCGACCCGCAGCCACTGGTTGTCGCTCCAGTCGCTGGCCCACCGCGTGTCCGGCTTGCCGTCCACTGCGTACCCCGGCGGCGAGTAGTACCAACCGCGCTCGTAGCTGCTCGCGACCGCTGTGGACCCCGCCGCCAGGTTGGTCACCGCCGCACCCCGCCGCGCCGGGAACTGCACGACCTGCTGGTAGGTGGGCCGGTTCTGCCAGTGGATCTTGTCGTGGGTGATGCCGCCCATCGCGCGGTGGATGATCGTGTCCGCACACCACTGGTCGCCCGCCGCGCAGTCGGCGTCGGCGGGGTACACAGTGGTCGCCGGCACCGCCACGGCCTGCGCCAGCGAGTCCAGCAGCACCTGGCGGCAAGCCGACAGCGACCCGCCACCGCAGTACTTCGCGCCCAGCGGACCGGCCACACCCTCGCCGAGCACCGCACGCAGGTCCTTGTCGACATAGCTCCACCAGCCGTACTGGAACGACGACCCCTTGTGCGGCGCGGCGCCGTGCTTGTCCGAAGGCGGCTCGTCCACCGAGATCGCCCCGGTGAGCCGTGAGTACAGCTCGTCGCCGAGGCCGGGCTGGAACGAAGCCTTCACCAGCTGCGGCCACCACGCGTCCAGCAGACGGATCGCCTCGGCGTGCGCGTAGGTCTTGCTGCCGCGCGAGGTCTCCTTGCGCAGCGACCCGGACCGCTGCCAGTCCCGCAGTTTCGTCACGGCCGACGCCAGCGCCGGGTCGGTGACGGCGGCGGTGTCCAGCACCCGCAGGACCTTCGGCAGCACCTGCTCGGCCCGCAGGTCGGCCACGCCCGCCTCGGCCATCGCCTGGGTCAACGACGTCCGCGTCACCTTGCGCCCACCGGCGATCAGCGCTCGCACCCGGTCGTCCAGCAGGTCGCCGCGGTGCACGGACCCGTTGCCGTAGCCCGACGCCGAGTAGTCCAGCGCCTGCTTGTTGTTCCAGGAGATGTAGTAGTCCTGGTTGATCGAGTTCGGGTGCTGCGCGAACGGCGTGTAGGACGCCGTGTTGCGGTCGGGGTCCCAGCCCTCCCACTCGTTGCCCTGGACGGCCAGCACGGGCAGGTGCGGGTCGATGTGGGCCTTGCGCACGGGGTTCGCGCCGGAGTTGAAGTACGCGGTGTCCTTCGCGTCGACGTAGAACCAGTTGAACGCGTACCCGATGTGCTCGGCGGCGCGCTGGAAGTCCTGCGCCGAGCGCACCGCGCCCGGGTCGTTGAACTCCTGGAACCCGATGATCGAGTCGACCTCGTGCAGGTACGTCGACCGCAACGACGTGTAGGCCACGTGCTTGCCGCCGACTTGCGCGCGGCTCTGCACCAAGCCGTACTTCGTGCGGTACATGACCAGGGTGTACGAGCCCGCCGGGGTCGGGTCGGCGACCGTGGACTTCCACGCGTTCTTGCGCTCGATCCGTTCCATCGGCAGGCATTCCGCCCGGAACCGGTAGTGCAGGGACGCCGCCGACGCGGGCCGGCCGTCGGGCTCGCACAGCTCGACGGCGTAGGTGTCGGTGATGTCCTGGCCCGCCGAGGTCGCGCTCCACGAGTAGTCGATGCCGCGCCCGAGCTGCACGTACATGCTGACGCCCGCGAACGACACGCCGCGCGCCCGCAGGCCCGGACCGTTGAGTTCCTGCAACATCAGCAGCTGCGGCGCGAAGTACCCGGTCTGCGGACCCCACACGGCGATCGGGTTGCCGGTGTCGGTGTGCGCGCCGGACACGGCCAAAGCGTTGGACATGCCGTGCTTCTTGGTCAGCAAGTCCTTCGGCAGCACACCATCGGCGAAGATCCCTTGCACGGCCTGCAACTCCGCCGGTACGTCCACAGTAGACTGCGCCGAAGTGGTCTGGTCGTACACCATCCGCTCAGGCGTCACCACGCCACCGTCCGGCAGTGCCACACCCTGCGGCGACGAAGGCGTTGTGCCGTAGGGAAAGCGCTGTCCGTCGTGCAGGGTCAGCACGGACTCGGGGTCGTTCTGCTCCCGGAACGACCGCCACACCTGGTCACCCAGAGCCGCGCCGTACCGGTTCTGCGCGGCGAGCTTGACCAGCGCGTTCTGCACCTCGCCGCCACCGCCGGCGCCGAACAGGCCGCCCACCACGGCGGCGATCGCGACCAGGTCGGTCGGCTGGAACGGCCGGATGTCGTTCCAGTTGGTGATGGCGTCGGCGTGCCCGGTCAGGACGTACTCGCCGGGGAAGTACCGGCCGCTCACCGCCGCCGAGAGGTAGGCGTTGATGCCGGCGACGTAGTCCTTCACGTCCTGCAACGCCTGCTGCCCGCGCGGCCCCTGCGTGGCGACCTGGTCGATCTGGCGTTGCAGGTCGGCCTCGGTGTAGGGGATCTGGTTGAAGAAGCTCTGCTCCAGCGCCCGGTTGCCCTCGGCGCCGCCGGCGAACCCGGTCAGCTGCCCGCGCCCGAGGTGGCGGAACAGGTCCATCAGCCAGAGCCGGTCCTGCGCGGCGGCGTAGCCCGCGCCGAACTCGGTGCCGGACCGGGTGGTGCCGTAGATGTGCGGCATCCCGATGCGCTTGTCGCGGATGATCGTGACGTCCGCGCGCGGCTTGATCGTGCTCTCCACCTGGTCGGCGGGCACGCCGAACGAGGCGTCGTTGAAGAAGGTCGACAGCTGGTCGTTGGTCAGCCCGCCGTAGCCGGAGACCAGGGAGTCGTACTTGCCGAGCTGGTCGGCGGCGTGCGCGGGCCGGGTGCCCAGCGCCTTGTGGGCCAGGATCTCGGCCAGGGTGGCGTTGCCGTTCTGGCCGGGTGGTAACACGTCGTGGCACTGGCCCAGGCAGTAGTCGTCCGGGGCGTAGGCGGTCGTGCGGGGCGAGGCCCCGGCGGCGGGAACGGTGACGGCCGTGGCAAGGAGTGCGACCACGGCCAGGGATCGGGCGGCTCTCCGCATGACGCGAAGCTCCTTCCAGGCAGGGTTCGTGTGACGCACGTTACTCACAAGTAAAGATTCGCGAAAGTGCTTCGCGTTTGCCGCGGGCCGGTGTCACTCCATCGAACGGGTGTCGGTTGTTGCCGTGAAGGACCCGCAGTGGGAAAACGTTCCACGTGATGCGTCGACGAACCCTGCTCGCCGGCGTCGTCGGCGCCGGCTTCCTCACCGCCACCCCCGCGCACGCGACGCCCGTCCTGCCCATCCGCTCGTGCGCCGACTGGTCGGCCCGGCCGCCCGCCGCCGCGCCGACCGTGCTCACGCAGCGCCCGGTCCGCATCCTGATCCACCACACCGCCACCGAGAACACCTCGGACGTCAGCCAGGCGCACGCCTACGCCCACGCCCGGTGGATCCAGGACCTCCACATGGACACCAACGGCTGGATCGACTCAGGGCAGCACTTCACCAACAGCCGCGGCGGTTTCCTCATGGAGGGCAGGCACGGCAGCCTCGCCGCGCTGCGGGCCGGGGACCGGGTCGTGGTCGGCGCGCACTGCCCCGGCCAGAACAGCGAGGCCATCGGCATCGAGAACGAGGGCAACTACATGTCCGTCGAGCCGCCGGTCCTGTTGTGGGACTCGCTGGTGTCTTTCTGCGTGTACACATGTGAGCAGTACGCCATCCCGCCCAGTGAGATCTTCGGCCACCGCGACTACCGCGACACGCTCTGCCCGGGCGACAAGCTCTACGCCCTGTTGCCGCGTCTGCGCCAGGAAGTTGCGCGCGTTCTCGGCTGATCTCCGGGATTTCCTGGCAACTGTGAACAGGCTGTTCCGGGCGGCATCCGTGGTGAGATAACGGTGAATTAACGTCAGCTTGCGTGTTCGTGCGCGAGGCTGAGCGAGTACGAACACGAAACGCCAACGCGGGGAGGCGTCGTGATCAAGGTGATGCTGGCCGATGACGAAGACCTCGTCCGGTCCGGCCTTCGCATGATCCTCAACAGCGCCGGCGACATCGAGGTCGTGGCCGAATGCGACGACGGGCACCTGGTGGCCGAACTGGCCCGCCAGCACCGCCCGCACGTCGTGCTGCTCGACATCCGGATGCGGTCCTCCGACGGGCTGACCGCGCTGCGGCGGCTGCGCTCCATACCCGACGCGCCGCGGATCGCCATGCTGACCACGTTCGACGTGGACGAGTACGTGTCCGAGGCGCTGCGGCTGGGCGCGTCGGGCTTCCTGCTCAAGGACACCGAGCCCGAGCAGTTGGTGCGGGCGGTGCGCGACCTGGCGTCCGGCGGCGCCGTGCTGGACCCGGGCGTGGCGGCCCGCGTGCTCGCGGCGGTGGCCGACGGGGAACGCGCGGCCGAGCCCGCGCGGCGCCTGCTGGCGTCGCTGTCCGAACGGGAGCGCGAGGTGCTCGTCCTCATCGGACAGGGCATGTCCAACGCGGAGATCGGCGGGACGTTGCACCTGTCCGAGGCCACCGTGAAGGGGTACGTGTCCTCGGTCCTGGGCAAGATCGGCGCGGTCAACCGCGTGCAGGCGGCCCTGGTGGCCTTCCGCGGCGGCTTGATCGCTTGAGAACCGGCTCGACTCCCGTGCGGTGTGGGGCCGCGCGGGAGAGCCCGGTCTCGCACGTTCGGTAGGTCTCGCAGGTTCGGTCGGCCTCCGGTTTTGCCTCGCGGTCGGCCTCCGGTTTTGCCTTTCGGTCGGCCTCCGGCCCCCGTCTCCATCGTCCCACCGGGGTACGACAATCGGGTTCGTGCGGCCGACTGAGGCGTTCGTGCGGCCGAGTCAGGCGTTCGTGCGGCCGACTCAGGCGCCGCCGACGATCTCGGCCACGCTCGGCTCCACCTCGACCCGGTTGCGCCCCTGCCGCTTCGCCCGGTACAGCGCCATGTCGGCCGCCGCGAACAGCTGGTCCAGTTTGGCCGGACCCGCGGCCACCCCGATGCTCACCGTCGGCCGGCGGGTCGTGCCCAGCACCATCGTCCAGTCGTGGCAGTCCACGGCCGCCCGGATGCGTTCGGCCACCACCGGGCCGACGTCGCGCGCGTTGCTGTCGGTGTCGCCCAGCAGCACCACGAACTCGTCGCCCGCCCACCGCGCCACCAGGTCGTCGGCCCGGCACTCGCGGCGCAGCAGTTGGGCGATCTCGCGCAGCGCGGCGTCACCGGCGGCGTGGCCGGCGTCGTCGTTCACGCCCTTGAACCAGTCCACGTCCACCAGGACCAGCCACGGCACCCGGCCCCGTGCGGCCGTCGACTCCAACAAGCCCGCCGCCGCGCGTTCCAGGCCCAGGCGGTTCGCCAAGCCGGTCAACGGGTCGCGGGCCGCCGCTTCCTGGGCGGCCACGGCCAGCCGTTGGGCCTGCACGGCCACCCGCCGCTGCTCCAGCGCCTGCCCCAGGCCCTCCTGCAACGTCTCCGTCGCGGTCTTGCCCGCTGCGACCGAGCAGCGCAGCGCCGCCGCCTCGCCCACGTGGTCGCTCATGCGCTCGCAGATGTCGGCCAGGTCCAGGGAGAACCGCAGCAGCAGGGACGCGTCGTTGATCGTCTCGACCGCCGCCACCGCCCGGCTGGCCAGCGTGCGCGCCTCGACCAGGTCGCCCTGGTCCCGCCGCACGACCGCCAGCACCCAGTTCCCGACCGCCTGCGCCCACCGGTCACCGGCCTCGTCGGCCTGCCGCAGCGTCTCGCGCGCCGCCTGCTCCGCCTCGTACAGCTCGCCGACCCCGGCCAGCGACCGGCTGTACGCCCCGAGCAGGGCGCGCCGCATCTGTTCGTCGGTGGTCAGCTCCAAACCCTCCCGCAGGTACTCGCGGGCCTCGGCGAAGATCGACGGCGCGACCTCCGGCGGCGAGGAGATGGCGCGGAAGTTCAGCGTGCCGCCCAGGCCCTGGAGGCAGTGCCCGAGCACCTCGGGGACGTCCGCCCGCCGCGCGACCTGCACGGACAGCCGCAGGATGTCCACCGCGGCCCGCCGGTTGCCGATGCCCTCCAGCAGGTAGGCCAGTGCGTGCATGGCCTGCGCCGCCGCGGGGTTGTCGGCGTTCTCGCCGTCCAGGTCGGTCCAGCCCTCGGCGGCCAGTTCCAGGGCCAGCGGGATGCGGCCCAGCCGCCACGCCAGCTTCGCCCGGTTGACCAGCACCGCCGACCGCGTCCACCGGTCGGCGCCCGGCGGGATCCGGCTCACGACCTGGTCGAACAGCGTGTTGGCCTCCTGGAGGCGGCCAGCGTTCAGCAACGCCTTGACCTCAAGGTCCAGCTGTGGCACCGCTACCAGCTGATCTCGCTGCTCCACCCGTGTCGACACTCCATTCCGGCTCGGTGGGCGGGTACGCGGGGCCGCCCACCTGCGGTACGGCTTAGACAGGCTACCGGGACGAACGCCGTGTGTACCGCTCCTGGTGAAGGACGTCGTCCAGCGGTAGCCGGTTCCGCCAGCCGTGGCGCTCCAGGTCGGGGGTGTCGGGCAGGCACGCGACCGGTCCGACGCACAGCCACGCCACCGGCCGCACGCCGGCGGGGATGTCCAGCAGGCGGCGCAGCTCGTCCTCGCGGTAGAAGCTCACCCAGCCCACGCCCAGGCCCTCGGCGGTCGCCGCCAGCCACAGGTTCTGGATCGCCAGGCACACCGAGTACAGGCCCGCGTCGGCGATGGCGTGCCGGCCCAGCACCGCCGGCGACCCGCGCTCGGGGTCGTAGGTGACGACCACGCCCAGCGTGGACTCCAGGATCCCCTCGACCTTGATCCGGGCGAACGTGTCGGCGCGCTCACCCTCCAGTTCGGACGCGAACACGCTGCGCTCGGCCTGCACGTGGTCGCGGAACGCGCGCCGCGTGTCCCGGTCGCGGACCACGATGAAGTCCCACGGCTGCGACAGCCCGACGCTCGGCGCGGCGTGGGCGGCCGTGAGCACCCGGCGCAGTACGTCGTCCGGGATGGGGGCGCCGGTGAACTCGCCCCTGGTGTCCCGGCGGCGGTGCAGTACGTCGTAGAAGCTCATTCGGACGATCGTGCCTCACGCGATCAGGTGAACTCCGCCTTGCTGCGGTGGCGTGCGTCTCAACCGGGCGTTGAATGGCGGGTCATGCCGAGGATCGGAAGTGCTCCCGGGTCCGCGCTGGGTTTCGCGGGCGGTGTCGTGGCGGCGGTGGTCACGGGCAACTGGCCCCTGGTCTCCCTGGTGGCGCTGGTCGCCGTGGTGGTGGCGGTGTCGCTGGTGACCACACCGCTGGGCGCGGCGCTGACCGCCCTCCAGTGCTGGGGCCTGTACGGCAGCTTCGTGGTGGGCGCCGAGGGGCACTTCACGGCCGACTGGCCCGCGCTGGCGGTGCTGGCGACGGCCGGCACCGCCTCGCTCAGCGGCCTTGCGAGGGGTAGGGCAGCAGTGCCATCTCCCGCGCGTTCTTGATCGCCGTCGCGACCTGCCGCTGCTGCTGCGGCGACAGGCCGGTGACCCGGCGGGACCGGATCTTGCCCCGGTCGGAGATGAACTTGCGCAGCAGCGTGACGTCCTTCCAGTCGACGGTCGTCACGCCCTCCTTGCGCAGGAGGTTGACCCGCTTCTTGGGCGTGCGTTCGGGCTTGGGCACGTGGGCTCTCCTACCAGCTCGACTTGGTGACACCGGGTAGCTCACCCTTGTGCGCCATCTCCCGCAACCGGAGGCGGGACAGGCCGAACGCCCGGAAGTAGGCGCGGGGACGGCCGTCGACGGCGTCGCGGTTGCGCAGCCGGGTCGGGCTGGCGTCCCTGGGCAGGCGCTGGAGTGCCGCCTGGGCCTCGGCGCGGCGCTCCGGGTCGGTGCGGATCAGCTCCTTGAGCTGCGCCCGGCGCTCGGCATAACGGGCCACGACCTCGCGGCGCTGCCGGTCCTTGGCGATCTTGGACTTCTTGGCCATCAGCGCTCTTCCTTGAAGTCGACGTGCCGGCGCACCACCGGGTCGAACTTGCGCAGGACCAGCCGGTCCGGGTCGTTGCGGCGGTTCTTGCGGGTCACGTAGGTGTAGCCGGTGCCGGCGGTGGAGCGGAGCTTGATGATCGGCCGGACGTCGGTGCTCTTGGCCATCAGACCTTCTCCCCCCGCGCGCGCAGCTCGGCCACGACGGACTCGACGCCCCGCCGGTCGACGGTCTTGATCGCCTTGGTGGACAGGGTGAGCACGACGAACCGGTTCTCGCTGGGCAGCCAGTAGCGGCGGCGCTGCGTGTTGGGCAGCCAGCGGCGGTTGGTGCGCCGGTGCGAGTGCGAGACCTGCTTGCCGTAGCCGGGTTTCCGCCCGGTCAGCTGGCAGTGGCGGGACGACATGCGACCTCCGGTGTGGGGACACGGTTTTGGAATGACAACCGTTTTCATCTACTGTAGCGCACATGGAAACCGTTGTCGTTCTGGTGGCCGGCGGGCACGGCGTGGCCACGTCCCTGTGGTGCGCCTCGCCGGACGCCGTGCTGGTCCGGTACGACCTGACGGACCTGCGCTCCGGTGTCGTGCGGCGGTGGGTCGACGGGGAGCTGGAGGTGCTGGAGCTGGAGCACGGCTGCGTGTCCTGCACCCTGCGCCACGACCTGCTGCCGTTGCTGGACGCCCTGGGTGGTCGGGTGATCGTCGACCTCGACCCGGCCCTGGAACCCGAGGCGGTGTGCCTGGCCCTGCGGTCGCGGGCGGTGCGGGTGCACGCCGTGGTGACGGCGGTGGACACGTCCACGTGGCTCGCGGAGGCCACCGGTGACGAGGAGCTGGTGTCCGACGTGCCGGGGGACGAGCGGACGTTGGCGCAGGTCGTGGTGGGGCGGACCGAGTTCGCCGACGTGCTGGTGATGGTCGGGACGCCGTCCTTCGAGCTGTCTGCCGTGCTGGACCGGCTGTCTCCCGGTGTCCCGCGGGTGTCGTTGGACGAGCTGCCGGCGGTGGTGCGGGGCTTGGACCGGGTCGAGCGGTTCGACCAGGTCAGCGGGTCATTGCTGCGTGGTGCGCCCTTGGAGCCGGCGGGCGATGTCGGGGTCGTGCACTTCGTGGCGTCGCGGCCGTTCCACCCGATGCGGTTGCACATCGCTTTGGACGTGCTGTTGGACGGGGTGGTGCGCAGCCGGGGGCGGTTGTGGCTGGTCAGCCAGCCCGACGCGTTGCTGTGGCTGGAGTCGGCGGGCGGCGGCCTGCACATGGGGGAGATCGGGCGGCGGACCGGCGGGGTGCAGGAGATCGTCGCGATCACCTGGAAGGCCGCGGAGTTCGAGATCACGTCGGCGCTGCGCGAGGCGCTGGTGACCGACGAGGAATGGGCGTTGGCGGACGAACTGGACTTCGTGGACCCGTTCGCCGAGCACGAGATGGAGGAGCTGTAGTCGTGAAGAAGGGCATCCACCCGGACTACCACCCCGTGGTGTTCCAGGACTCGGGGACGGGCAAGGCCTTCCTGACCCGGTCGACGGCGACGTCGAACCGGACCGTGGAGTGGGAGGACGGGCGCACCTACCCGCTGATCGTGGTCGACGTGACCTCGGATTCGCACCCGTTCTGGACCGGGTCGCAGCGGGTCGTGGACACGGCGGGGCGGGTCGAGAAGTTCAACCGGCGGTACGGGAAGAGGTCGCGCTGATGGCCGTGCCCAAGAGGAAGACGTCGCGGAGCAACACCCGGCACCGGCGGTCGCAGTGGAAGGCCGCGGTGCCGGACCTGGTGCCGGTGAAGACCCTGGACGGCCGCGAACTGCTGGTCCCGCGCCGCCTGGTCGCCGCCTACCGGCGCGGTCTGCTCTAACCCCGGGTCGCGCTCCAACCCTGGGTCGCGCCGTCCGGGGAGGCGCGCCACTGGACGAACGGCCGGTCCAGCGACCACCGCGCGCCGTCCCACGTCAGAACCCGGTGCTCGCAGGTCTCCGGGTTGGACAGGGACTCGAACAGCTCGATGCTCCACCCGAACAAGCGCCGGCACAGCAGGCGGATGGTCAGGCCGTGTGAGACCACCAGGGCCGTGTCGGGGTGGTCCGGGCGGTTCATGCGGGTTTCGAGGTCGACCAGGAAGGCCGCCAGGCGGTCGTCCACGTCCGCGCCCGATTCGCCGTTGGGCAGGCGGAAGAAGAAGTGGCCGAAGGCGTGGCGCTGGTGTTTCAGGACCTCCTGTTGCACCGGGTCCTGGAGGTTGCCCCAGTCCTGTTCGCGCAGGCGGGGCTCGGCGACGACCCGTTCCGCCTGCTCGCCCAGGGCGAGGCCGCGGAGGGTGGCCTGGGTGCGGACGTACGGGCTGACGTAGACGGCCACTGGCGCGCCGTCCAGCAGTTCCTTGATCCTGGGACCGGCCTCGGCGGCTTCCCGCTCTCCGCGCGGGGTGAGGGGGAGGGCGTGGTCGGGTATACGGCAGTAGGCCAGTTCGTCGACGTTGCCCAGGCTTTGGCCGTGGCGTAGCAGGATGATCCGCACACCGCCATCGTGCCGATGTTACAGTCCGGCGGCCAGACCGGACGGAAGGTGTCACATGATCAAGTACATCGCGCTGTACCGGAAACCCGAGGACGCCCAGGCCTTCGACGAGGCCTACTTCGACTCCCACCTCCCCCTCGTGCGCAACACGCCCGGCCTCTTGAAGGCCGAGGTGGCGAAGGTCGGGCGGGTGTTCGTGCCGGGCTTCCTGGGTGAGCACGAGCCGCACGTCGTGGCCGAGATGTACTTCGCCTCCGAGGCGGACATGAAGGCCGCGTTCAAGTCGCCCGAGTGGCAGGCCGCGGGCGCCAACCTGACCGAGATCGGCGGGATGGACCTGGTCGCCATGTTCGCCGCGGAGGTCGTCGAAGCATGATCGCGGTGGTGATCGGGGGCGGCACGATGGGGGCCGGGATCGCGCACCTGCTGCTCGCGGGCGGGCACGAGGTGGTGCTGGCCGAGTCGTCCGCGGACCGGGTGGTGACCGCGCGGTCGGCGGTCGCGGCGTCGTTGGCCAAGGCGGCCGACCGGGGCAAGTTGGCGAGCGCGCCCGACGAGGTGCTGAAGAACCTGACCGTCGTGGAGCAGTTGGCCGCGGTGCCCGCCGAGCTGGTCGTGGAGGCCGTCCCGGAGGACGTCGACCTCAAGCGCCGCGTGCTGGCCAACGCCGCAAACGCTTGCCCCGACGCGGTCCTGGCGTCCAACACCTCTTCGCTCTCGATCACCGCGCTGGCCCAGGGGCTGCCCGGCGAACGCGTGATCGGCATGCACTTCTTCAACCCCGTGCCCGTGCAGCAGCTGGTGGAACTGGTCGTGCACGACGGGGTCGCCCCGTCCACGGTCGCCAGCGCGCGCAAGTGGGCCGAGGACCTGGGCAAGACCGTCATCGAGGTCAAGGACGCGCCCGGCTTCGCCACCTCCCGCCTCGGCGTCGCGGTCGGCATGGAGGCCATCCGGATGCTGGAGGAGGGCGTGGCCAGCGCCGAGGACATCGACACCGGCATGCGCCTGGGCTACGGCTGGCCGATGGGCCCGCTCAAGCTCACCGACCTGGTCGGCCTCGACGTCCGCCTCGCCATCGCCGAGCACCTGGCGGCCGAGCTGGGGCCGCGGTTCGAGCCGCCGGCGCTGCTGCGGGACAAGGTCGCGCGCGGTGAACTGGGGCGGAAGTCGGGGCAGGGCTTCTTCGCCTGGTAAGCAGGACGGGTGCTGATCCGAGAACTCACCGACGCCGACGCCGACGAGGTCCGCCGACTGCGCAAGGTGGCCTTCGGGGCCGCGTCGGAGGAGAACCCCGTCCGCCCCGGGCGGCGCGGGCTGCTCGCCGAGCTGGACGGGCGCCCGGCGGCGGTGCTCACGATCACCGACTTCCACCAGTTCTTCGGCGGCGCGCCGGTGCCGATGGGCGGCGTCGGCGGCGTCGCCGTGGACCCGTCGGCGCGCGGCCGGGGCGTGGCGTCCGGCCTGCTCGACCGGACCCTGACCGACCTGCGCGACCACGGCCAACCCCTGTCCGCGCTCTACGCGACCGTGCCCGCGCTGTACCGGTCGCGCGGCTGGGAGCGGGCCGGGGTGTTCGAGTGGGTGGACTTCCCGCTCGACCGCCTGCCCACCGGCCCCCGGCTCGCCGCCCGCGCCGCGACCGAGGCCGACCTGGACGCGCTGCACGCCTGCTACACCGACCTGGCGTCCACGGTGAACGGCCTGGTCGACCGGTCCAAGCCGGGCGTGGACGTGGCCGACGTGCTCAACCTGGACGTGGTCACCGTGGTGCCCGGCCACGACGGCGAGGTGCGCGGTTTCCTGACCGCCGAACGCCAGCGCGAGGGCCTGCGGGTGTTCGACCTGATCGGGCGGGACCGGGACACCCAGTTGGGGCTGCTGCGCTCGCTGACCAGCTGGTCCGGACTGCTGGACCAGGTGTCGCTGCGGGTGACCGACCCGGCGGTGACGGGCCTGCTCACCAACCAGGCCATTCGCTACACCGTCACCACCTCCGCCTGGCTGCTGCGGGTGGTCGACCTGCCCGCCGCCGTCGCCGCACGCGGGTGGCCGGCGGCCCCGTCCCTGCGCGACGCCGCCGTCGACCTGGAGATCATCGACGAGCACGCTCCCTGGCACGCCGGCCGGCAGCGGCTCGTGGTGGAGGACGGGAAGGTGCGGGTCGAGCCCGGCGGCAGCGGTGCGGTCCGCCTGCACGCCCGTGCGCTGGGGCCGTGGTTCAGCGGGATGCAGGACACCCACGCCCTGCGCCGCGCCGGCCTGCTCGACGGCGGTGGTGAGGCGGCCCTGCTGGACCGGCTGGTCGGCGCACCGGGCGTGCCCCGCCTGGCCGACTTCTTCTGACTCCTCGATGTGACCGGACGCGGCGGTGTCGCCTAGCCTCCACCGGTGCTGACCGCGCTGGAGCTGATCGGGATCGCCGCGTTCGCCGCCTCGGGCGCGCTGGCCGCCGTGCGGTCCCGGTTGGACGTCTTCGGGGTCATCGTGCTCGCCCTGACCACCGCGCTGGGCGGCGGCACCATCCGAGACGTGCTGCTGGACGTGACCCCGCCCACGGCCCTGGTGACCTGGCCGTACCTGGCGGTCGCGGGCGGCACGGGACTCGTCGTGTTCCTGTTTCACCCGACCGTGGCCAAACTTCGCCGTTCCGTGTTGGTGCTGGACGCGGTGGGCCTCGGCCTGTTCGTCACCGGCGGCACCAACACCGCCCTCGCCTTGGGCGCACCCCCTTATGCCGCGTGCCTGGTCGGGATGACCACCGGCATCGGCGGCGGCGCCCTGCGGGACGTGCTCCTGCGCGAGATCCCCTTGGTCCTCCGACGCGAGATCTACGCCGTAGCGGCCCTGGCCGGTGCCATGATCGTCGCCCTGGGTGACTGGGCGGGCCTGCCGCCCGAGCCGGTCGCCATCACCGGGTCGGTGGTCATCATGGGCCTGCGCATACTGGCTCTCTGGCGCGGCTGGAATGCTCCGACCGCACCAAAACTTGACGGTGCTTGATGGCCGCGCCTCCGGCACGGCGGTCAAGTCGCCTGGATGCCGGTCGTGGGGGGGGGGGGGGGGGGGGGGGGGGCGGGACGAACTAGAGCGACAGCAGGGCACCCCCCCACCCCCCGG
>NZ_JBBEGC010000047.1:23686-57048 GCF_037401995.1 Saccharothrix sp. CCNWYY140 | reverse complement strand
TTTCGGCTGCACCCGGGGAAATCTGTGGTAGCCCTTCGGGCAGGCCATACGGGGATGACACAAGCAAGAAGCCCAGGCAGAGGTGTGCCGCGCGGCAGCTACGAGAAAAGCACGGCGCGTGTGTCGCGGTGGGCGGAGGTGGGATCAGATGGCTTCGAGGGCCTCGACTAGGCGGGTGACGTCCTGGCGGAAGGTCTCGTGGTGGAGTTCGGGTACCAGTCTGAACGTGGGCAGGTTGAAGGGTTCTACGTCTGGCAGTGGGGCGCCGTCTACCAGGACCGGGACGACTCGGACGTAGTGTCGTAGTGCTGATTCGAACTCGTCCGGCATCGGCTCCCTCAGCGTCCACTGCGGACCGATGAGGACCAGCAGGTGGTCGGCGTGGTGGACTGCCTCTACCACCTCGATGTCGTGGTCTGCCAAGTGGTCGGCTAGGCGGCCTGCTAGGTGGCGGTCGTCTGGGCGGGTGTAGCTCAGGTAGACCGACGGGCGGGTGTGGGGTGGTAGGACCACGCCTTGTAGGGCGGCTTGTAGGCGGTCTCGTAGGGCTTCTACTGGGATTCGGGCGTGGGTCAGGAGTTGGGTTGCGCCGTTGTCTGGTTGGTCCAGTAGGGCGATCAGCAGGTGTTCGCTGCCTATGCGTCTGCGGCCTAGGGAGATGGCGTGGCGGTGGGCCTGAGCTATGGCCTGGTCTGCTCTTGGGGTGAAAGGTGGGTCGTCCTGGGTGGGTGCGCCGCCTCGGCCTACCAGCTGGACCAAACGGTCTACGCAGCCTTGTGTGGTGAGGCCGGCGGAGGTGAGGACCTGGGCGGCCAGGCTCAGGTCCTCCTCCACCAAACCTGTCAGCAGGTGTTCGGTGCCCACGTGGGTGTGTCGTAGTTGTTTGGCTTGGTTGCGGGCCAGTCGGAGCGCCCAGCGTGTGTGGTCGTCGAGTTTTGGTAGCAACCTGCCCACCCCCGGACGGGAAGGGCCAGGCGTCACCGGAACCGGTCGGTGGCGGCGACCCTGGCTGCTGCCATGCTGGCACTGCCGCCGTGTGCCGTGTCGCGGATCAGGACAAGTTCCGCGTCTGGCCATGCGTGTGCGAGCAGCCAGGGTGTGCCGACCAGGTTGCCCAGGTCCAGTTCGCCTTGCACGAGCACGCCGGGGATGCCGGCCAGGCGGTCGGCGTTGGCCAGCACATAGCCGTCCGGGATGAATGAGCCGTTCGACCAGTAGTGCGCCACCAGGCGGGCGAACGCTAGGCGGTACCCGGGTGGGTCGAAGCGGGGGTCGGAGGGGGTCAGCGGGAGCATGGCGTCTTCCCACGCGCACCACTCGTCGGCCGCTTGGTCCTGCACCGCCGGGTCGTGGAGGAGCTTCGCGTAGGCCGCGCACAGGTCGTCAGGGTCGCCGGCGAACTGGCGGAAACGGGTGTGCGCCTCGGGGAACATGGGGGCCAGTCCGGTGACGAGCAGGTCCACTTCCTCCTGCCGCCCGGTCGCCACGCCGGCCAGGACCAGCTCCGACACGCGCTCCGGGTGGCGCACCGCGTAGACCAAGCCCAGCACCGAACCCCAGGACGCCCCGAACACCTGCCACCGCTCGATGCCCAGGAAGGTCCGCAGCAACTCCATGTCCGCGATCAGGTGATCGGTGGTGTTGGTGGACAGGTCGGCCACCGGCTCGCCGGCGTGCGGCGTCGAGCGACCGCACCCGCGTTGGTCGAACAGGATCACCCGGTACGCGGCGGGGTCGAAGTAGCGGCGGGCGTTGGGGCTGCACCCGGACCCTGGGCCGCCGTGCAGCACGACGGCGGGCTTGCCGTCGGGGTTGCCGCAGGCCTCCCAGTACACAAGGTGTCCGTCACCGACATCCAGCAGGCCGTGCTCGTACGGCTCGATCTCCGGGTACATGCCCACCAAGATACAACAGTGCTGTTACAACAGCGCTGTCATATATCACCCGAGCGCCGCCTCCAACGCCGGGAACATCGCCCGCACGTCCTGACCGCCCCCGACCCAGACACCGATGGCGAACGCCGCCGTGGCCTCCAACAGTGCCGCCCGCGCAAGCCCGCCACCATCCACCGGCACGCACCCGGCGTCGCGCACCAACTCCCGCACGACCTTCAACGCCGCCGGGGAGTCCCCGCACACCGGCACCCCCAGCGGTCGCCCCTCATACATAGGCGCGGGGTCGCCCCACACGCTCACGTGGCACAGGTTGAACGCCTTCACCACGTACCCGCCCGACGCATCCGCCAACCGCGCGGCCCCGTGGGAGTCGAGCAGGAACCCGGGCGCGATGGAGTTGGTGCAGTCGATCACCACCTTCCCCCGCGCGTCGCCTACCACCGACACCGCCGCCGACGCGGGCACCGCCACCAACAACACGTCCCCGAACGTCGCGGCCTCCCGCACCGACCCCGCCCGTGCTCCGATGCGCGCGGCCAACGCGGCGGCACGTTCCGCCGACCGCCCGCCCACCAACACGTCATGCCCGCGCGCCGCCCACTTGCCGCCCAGGGCCTGCGCCATGCCGCCGGTCCCCAGCACGCCGATCTTCATCCGTCTTCCTCCCACCTAGGCTTCCGACGGAAACGCTAGAAAGCCCGACAGGCACCAAACGGTGTCCGCGCATGGGGGGACGATGACCCGCTTCCTCGCCGACTGCCAGGCCCGGGTGGCCTTCGACCTGATGGCCAACACGTGGAACCCAGTGGTGATGTTCGCCCTGCGGGCCGGCGCGCGCAGACCCGCCGAGTTGCGCCGGCTTATCGGCGGTATCCGGCCGAAGGTGCTGACCGAGTCGTTGCGCCGGCTGGAGGGTTACGGCCTGGTCGCCCGGGAGGAGCTGACCGACCGCGTGGAGTACTCGCTGACCCCGCTGGGGGAGAGCCTGCTCGGCCCGATCGACGCGATGGGTCGGTGGGGGCTGGAGCACGGCGACGAGGTGGCCCTGCTCGACGACTGAGCGCCGCCCGCCTTGACGGCTGATCCGAAACGGTGTTTTATAACAGTGTTTCGGAGAGGTGGGGTGTGCGATGCGCGCGGGATTCCGGTCGCTGGACCGCGAGGTGGCGCTGGACCTGGAGGTGCGCGGCGAGCTGCCGGACTGGCTGTCGGGCACGCTGGTGCGCAACGGTCCGGCGCGGTTCGAGGCGGGCGAGCGGACGTTCCGGCACTGGTTCGACGGCCAGGCCATGCTGCACCGGTTCGCCTTCGCCGGCGGGCGGGTCGCCTACCGCAACCGCTACCTGGACACCCCGGCCCTGCGCTCGGCCGACGACGGCCGGATCTCCTACGGCGAGTTCGCCACCGACCCGTGCCGCTCGATCTTCGGCCGCTTCTTCACCCGCCCGCGGCTGACCCCCAACGCCAACGTCAACGTGCTGCTGGGCGACACCGAAGGGGACTGGGCGCTCACCGAGACCCCGATCGCGGTCGAGTTCGACCCCGACACCCTCGCCACCGTCGGCCTCTCCGGTCGCGACCACGCGATCCCCGGCCAGGTCACCACCGCGCACCCGCACGTCGCCCCGGTCACCGGCGACCTGGTCAACTACCTCCTCCAGTTCGGCCGGCGCAGCGTCTACCGCATCTACCGGCAGCGCGGCCGGGTCCGTGAGGTGCTCGCCGAACTGCCCACCGACCGCCCCGGCTACCTGCACAGCTTCGCCGTCACCGAGCGGCACGTGGTGCTGGTGGTGTTCCCGCTGGTGGTCAACCCGCTGTCGTTTCTGTTGCGCGGCAAGCCGTTCATCGAGAACTACCGGTGGCGCCCCGAGCTGGGCACCCGGTTCGTCGTGTTCTCCCAGGAGGACGGGGCGCTGGTCGCCGACCACCGCACCGACGCCTTCTTCGCGTTCCACCACATCAACGCCCACGACGCCGAGGGCCGGGTCGTCGTGGACATCTGCTCGTACCCGGACGCGGAGGTGGTGGACGCGCTCTACCTCGACCGGCTGCGCGGCGAGACCGAGCTGCCCCTGCCGTACCCGACCCGCTACGAGGTCGACCTGACGAGCGGGGCGATCCATTCGAGACGGCTGTCCGAAGAGGCGATGGAGCTGCCGCGCGTCTCGTACCGCGCCCACAACGGCCGTGAGTACCGCTACGCCTACGGGGTGAGCGCGCACGGCGGATCCCGGCGCGACTTCTTCAACCAGCTGGTCAAGGTCGATGTCCGGAGTGGACGGACACTGCGGTGGCACGAAGCCGGCCGCTACCCCGGCGAGCCGGTGTTCGTAGCCGCTCCGGGCGCCGCGCGGGAGGACGACGGGGTGGTGTTGTCCGTGGTCCTGGACGGTGCGACCGAGCGGTCCTGCCTGCTGGTCCTGGACGCCGCGACCTTCGCCGAGCTGGCGCGGGCCGAAGTCCCCCACGCCATCCCCTTCGGTTTTCACGGCCAGTTCACCTCACGGTCACATCCGCAGTGAGCCACAAAAACTTCGCCCGGTTTGTATCCGGGCGCTAAGGGGGCGCCTCTGTAGGTCGAATCGAATTCCAGTCCACCTGGGAGGCAACTCGTGGCACCACGAGTGGCGGTCGTCGGCGCGGGCGTGGCGGGCATTTCCGCCGCGTACCACCTGCGCGACGAGGCGCACGTCACACTGTTCGAGGCCGACCGGCGGGCCGGCGGTCACGCGCACACCGTGGAAGTCGAGGACGCCGGCCGCACGCTCGGCCTCGACACCGCGTTCATCGTGTACAACGAGCCGCACTACCCGAGGTTGACTCAATTCTTCGCCGACCTCGGCGTGGCCACCCAGTCGCACCCGGGCAAGTTCAGCTTCTTCGACCTCGACGCCGCCACCGCCTACGTCTCGGACGATTTCGACCGGTCCGAGGAGGAGGTCGCCGCCAAGTACCCGGGCGACTTCGCGCACCTGTGGCGCGAGGCGGCCCGGTTCCTGCGCGAGTCGCCCCGGGACTTCGTGCGCAAGCGCACCGACGTGCCGCTGGGGGAGTACCTGACCGCCAACGGCTACAGCGAGCAGTTCCGCCGCGGGTTCATCGTGCTGATCGCCACCGCGGCCTGGTCGGTGCCCGCGGACCGCATCTGGGAGATGCCCGCCAGCACGATCATCGCGTTCTTCTTCGCCCACGGCAGCGAGGGCCTCGGCGGCCGGACCGTGCCCTGGCGCACGGTGACCGGCGGCAGCGTCAGCTACGTCCGCGCGGCGCTGAAGGCCATCGAAACCGCAGGTGGGAGCGTCCGTCTGGGCACGGAGGTGGCCGGGGTCCGGGAGACCGCCGACGGCGTCGAGGTGCACACCGCCACCGGTCCGGAGACCTTCGACCGGGTCGTGCTGGCCACCCACGCCGACGACGCGCTGCGCCTGCTGGAGCGGCCGACCGGGCGGCAGCGGCTGCTGGAGGTGGTCGGCTACAGCCCGACCCGCGCGACCCTGCACACCGACCCGGCCGTGCAGCCGACGCCGCGCGAGACCTGGCGCAGCTGGAACTACGGCCGGCGCGGCGAGGCCACCTGGGTGAACTACTACCTCAACGACCTCCAGTGCTTCACCGCCGCCGACGACTACTTCCTCACCCTGGACAGCGGCGTCGACATCGCCCCCGACCGCATCGTGGCGGACCTGTCCTACCGACACCCGGTGTTCACGATCGAGGCCCGGCGCATCCAGTCGGAGATCTACTCGGTGAACGACGGGGAAAGTCGGGTCAAGTTCGCCGGCTCCTATTTCCACTCCCGCAAGATGGGGCCGGACATCCTGGGCATGCACGAATCCGCGTTCGACTCGGGGATGGCTGCCGCCGAATCCGTTGTCGAGTCCTTCCACCGCGTACACAAGGGGTAAACGCAGAATGTCCGCACTGACCGTGGAAACCGTGCAGGAATGGCTGGTCGAGAAGATCGCGACCCGCCTGGGCGTGCCGACCGACGAGGTCGACACGGGCCAGTACTTCGACGAGTTCGACCTGGATTCCACGGAGGCCCTGGTGCTGTCCGGGGAACTGGAGAACTGGCTCGGGTTCGAATTGGAGACCACGGCGCTGTGGTACCACCCGACGATCGCCGACCTGGCCCGCTACATCGTGCAGGAGCGGTCCGGTGACAGCGCGTCGGTCTGACCGGCCGCTGGTCCGCGAGTTCCCGCCGGAGGGCGGGCACCCGGTGGTGCTGGTGCACCCCGGCGCGGTGCCCGCCGCCGAGTACGCCGAGCTGGCGCAGGCGCTCGCGCCCGCGTCGCTGTCCGTCGTGGACCTGGAGCAGGTGCCGGAGTACTTCGAGGCCGCGCTGACCGGGGTGCTCACCACGTCCATCGACGCCCTGGCCGACCGGGTCGTCGCGGAACTGCGGGCGCGGGGCGTGCCGGACCGGTGGACGCTGGCCGGCTGGTCGTTCGGCGGCGTGGTCGCGTTCACGGCCGTGTCCCGGCTGGGCGCCGAGGAGCGCCCGGACCGGGTCGTGCTGCTGGACAGCATCGCCCCGGTGCCCGAGTACACCGCCGCCGACGAGGACCTCGACCTCTCGCTGGTGCTCGGCTGGTTCGCGATGTACCTGGCCGCCAAGCGCGACCGCCCGGTGGACGCCTCCGCCGACCTGGAGGCGGTGCTGGAGGCCGGGCTGCGCTCGGGCGCCCTGCGTCCGGGCACCACGCTGCCCGGCCTGCGCAAGGTGTTCACCACCTACGCGGACGGCCTGCGCCGCAACAACTCCCTGGCCCGCGCCCACACGCCCGTCCCGGTCGACGTGCCCGTCACGCTGGTGCGCCCCGAGCGCGGCCTGCTGGCCACGCCCGACCCGCTGGGCTGGGACTCCCTGGCCCCCGGGCTGTCCACCACCGCCTGTCCGGGCGACCACTACTCGATGCTGCGCCACCCCGGGGCGCTGGCCGTGCTCCAAGCCGCCCTGACACCCCTCTCCCGCTGACCTACCTCCCCCGCCACAAGCATTGGGACCGCCGCTGATGAACGCACACCGCACGCTCAGCGAGACACCGATCGCCATCGTCGGACTCGGCGCGCTCTACCCGCGCTCGGGTGACCTCCGCGAGTTCTGGGGCAACGTCGTCGACGCCCGCGACTGCATCGAGGACGTGCCCGAGACGCACTGGAAGGTCGAGGACTACTACGACCCCGACCCCAGCGCGCCGGACAAGACCTACGCCAAGCGCGGCGGGTTCATCCCGACCGTGCCGTTCAACCCGCTGGAGTTCGGCCTGCCGCCGACGACGCTGGAGGTCACCGACGTCCTGCAACTGCTGAGCCTGGTCGTGGCCAAGCAGACGCTGGCCGACGTCGGCGGCGGCTGGGACCCCGCGCGCACCGGCGTGGTGCTGGGCATCACCGGCGCGAACTCGCTGACCCAGCCGCTGGCCACCCGGTTGCAGACTCCCGTGCTCAAGGAGGTCGTCCGCAGCGTCGGGTTGACCGAGCAGGACGCCGAGGAGATCGCCGCGAAGTTCGTCAAGGCCTTCGCGCCGTGGGAGGAGAACTCCTTCCCCGGCATGCTGGGCAACGTCGTCGCCGGCCGCATCGCCAACCGGTTCGACTTCGGCGGCACCAACTGCACGGTGGACGCGGCGTGCGCGTCGTCGCTGGCCGCGTTGCACATGGCGGCGTCGGAACTGGTGTCGGGCCGGGCCGACGTGATGCTCACCGGCGGGTGCGACGCCGAGAACACCATCCTGATGTACCTGTGCTTCAGCAAGACGCCCGCGCTGTCGAAGTCCGGTGTGATCCGGCCCTTCGACGAGGGTTCGGACGGCACGCTGATCGGTGAGGGCATCGGCATGCTGGCGCTCAAGCGCCTGGAGGACGCCGAGCGCGACGGCGACCGGATCTACTCGGTGCTGCGCGGGATCGGGTCGTCCAGCGACGGGCGGTTCAAGAGCATCTACGCGCCCCGGCGCGAGGGCCAGGTCGTGGCGCTGGAGCGGGCCTACGCCGACGCGGGGGTGTCGCCGGCGTCCGTCGGGTTGATCGAGTGCCACGGGACCGGCACGTCGCTGGGCGACCTGACCGAGCTGTCCGCGCTGAAGGACGTGTACTCGGCGGCGTCGGAGGACAAGCAGTTCGCGGCCGTGGGCAGCGTGAAGTCCCAGATCGGGCACACCAAGGCGGCGGCGGGCGCGGCGGCGCTGATCAAGGTGTCGCTGGCGCTGCACGAGAAGGTGCTGCCGCCGACGATCAACGTGACGCAGCCGCGGGAGGCCGTGGACTTCCCGAACTCGCCGTTCTACGTCAACACGCGGGCCGTGCCGTGGGTGCTGGAGCCCAAGCGGGACGTGCGGCGGGCCGTGGTGTCGTCGTTCGGGTTCGGTGGCACGAACTTCCACTGCGTGGTCGAGGAGCACTCGCCTTCCGTCACGCAGGTCTCCCACCGGACCGCGCGGGTGCACGTGTGGCACGCGCCGGACGTGGAGTCGTTGTTGGAGGCCGTGAAGGGTCCGGCTTCCTCCGAGCGGGTGCCCGATTCGCACGCCCGGCTGGCCGTGGTGGCGCGGGACTCGGCTGAGCTGGCGTCGCTGCTGGCCGACGCGGTCACGCGGATCAAGTCCGGCGTCACGGCGTTCGAACTGCCGTCCGGGGCGTACTTCCGGACCTCCGCCGGTGTGCCCGGCCGCGTGGCGGCGCTGTTCGCCGGCCAGGGCAGCCAGTACGTGGGGATGGGCGCGGCCACCGGGCTCGCGCTGCCCCCGGTGCGGGAGGCGTTCGACGCGGCGAGCCTGCTCTCCGACCCGGCCGACCCGTTGAACCGGGTGGTGTTCCCGCCGCCGGCGTTCGACAAGGAGGCGGCGTCGGCGCAGGAGGCCGCGCTGCGCCGCACCGACTACGCGCAGCCCGCGATCGGCGCGCTGTCGGTCGGGCAGTTCCGGTACTTGAGCGCTTTGGGCTTCACCGCCGAGGGCATGCTGGGGCACAGCTTCGGCGAGCTGACCGCGCTGTGGGCGGCGGGTTCGTTGACGGAGGAGGAGTTCCACACCCTCGCCGCCGCGCGCGGCCGGGCGATGGCGTCCCTGCCGTCCGCCGACGCCGACCGCGGCACGATGGCCGCCGTCCGCTGCGACGCCCCGGCTTTGTCCGACCTGCTCGCCGAGCACCCCGACGTCGTCGTGTGCAACCTCAACGGCCCGCACCAGACCGTCGTCGGCGGTGGCACCGAGGCTGTGTCCGCTTTCGTTTCGGCAGCCCGCGCCGCCGGCCTGGACGCCCAACCGCTCCCGGTCGCCGCCGCCTTCCACACCCCGTACGTCATGCACGCCGTGGACGCGTTCCGCGCGGCGGTGTCCTCTGTGGACGTTCGCGAGCCGGTCGCCGAGGTGTACGCCAACACCGCCGGGGCGTCCTACGGCCGGGACATCGCCCACAACCGCGAGGTCCTGGTCGACCAGCTGGGCAAGCCGGTCGCCTTCGCCGACCGCGTCCGGCAGCTGTACGAGGCGGGCTACCGGGTCTTCGTCGAGTTCGGCCCGCGCGCGGTGCTGTCCGGCCTGGTGCGCCGCATCCTCGGCGAGGACACCGACGCGGTCGTGCTCTCCGCCGACGCCGGCCCCGGCAAGGACGGCGACCGGGCGATCAAGCAGCTAGTGGCCCGCCTGACCGTGCTGGGCCTACCACTGACCACACCTGACCGCTTCACCGCGCCCGAGCCGGTGGCGGAGGAGACCAAGGGAATGAGGGTTGCGTTGAACGGTGTGAACCACGTCCCCGACGAGCGCCGTCGCGCTTACCAGGACGCCCTGACGAACGGCTACAAGATCACCCCCCAGCCCGCTCCCGCTCCAGCCGCTCCCGCTCCAGCCCTCGCCGTTTCCGCCCCCACCCCCGCCGCTCCCACTCCGGCCGCCGCCCCCGCCGCTTCCGCCGCTCCCGCTGCCGCCACTCCTCCTCCCGCTCCCTCCGCGCCGGCAGCCGCCCCGACCCCGTCCTCCGCCCCGCAGGTAACCCCGGCTTTCACCCCGCAGGCGGCTTCGGCCCCGGTCGCGAGCACTCCGCCCACCCCGGCCCCTTCCGCTCCTCCCGCGCTCGCGGAGCCGGTCGTGTCCCCGGCGTACCACCCGGTGGGCTTCGGCGCGACCGGCGTGGCCTGGGAACACCTCGCCCTGCACCGCGACTACCTGGACAGCCAGCTGCGCGTGGCGGAACGGCTCAGCGGCGTCCTGGAACACGAAACCCGCCAGGGCACCCTGACCGACCTGGCGGTAGCCGGCATCACGTCGGTGACCGAGCACAGCATCGCCATCGGCCGCAGCCACATGCACGCCACAGACGTCCTCCTGAGCTTCGCCCACCTGGACGCAGGCGCCCCCATCACCTACGCCCCGTCATCCCGCTACACCCCGGAACTGACCGCCGCCCCCACCCGCTACGAGGTAGCCGCAGCCCCCACCCCCACCACCACTCCACAACCCCTCACGCCCACAACTGTCGTACCCCAGTGGGACAATGGTGACCGGGGGCCGGAGGCCGCCCCCACCGCCTTCACACCCCCCACTCCAACCGCCACCGCGCCCGCTTACGCCCCCAGCACCCCTAGCGCCCCGGCCACCCCCACGACCGTCACCACCCCGGCCGTCACCACCCCGGCCCCGGCCACGAACGGCACCGCCGCCCTCGCCACCAACGGCACCCCGGCCGCCGCATCCACCGCCGCACCCAGCATCAACGGCACCCACGCGCCCGCCGCGGTCCCCGCACCCGCCACCAACGGCGCATCCGCCGGCGACGTCCAGACCGTTCTGCTCTCCGTGGTCGAGCAGAAGACCGGTTACCCCGCCGACATGCTGGACCTGTCGATGGACGTCGAGGCGGACCTGGGTATCGACTCGATCAAGCGCGTCGAGATCATGGGCGAACTGCGCGACCGCTTCCCCAACAGCGCCAACGCCACCCCCGAAGCCCTCGGCGAACTCCGCACCCTGGGCGACATCATCGAGTTCGTCGGCGGCACCGCCGCAGCACCCGACCCCACACCCACCGCGGCCCCGACACCGCCACCAGCAACCCAGGCCGCACCCGCGACCCCGACCGCATCCCCGACCGCATCCCCGGCTCCGACGACGGCCCCGGCCCCGGCGACCGCGGCGACCCCGGCCGCTGAGGACGTGACCGCCGTCCTCCTCGCGGTCGTGGAGCAGAAGACCGGCTACCCGGCCGACATGCTGGACCTGTCGATGGACGTCGAGGCGGACCTGGGTATCGACTCGATCAAGCGCGTCGAGATCATGGGCGAACTGCGCGACCGCTTCCCCAACAGCGCCAACGCCACCCCGGAAGCCCTCGGCGAACTCCGCACCCTGGCCGACATCGTCGGCTTCGTCGGCGAGGGGGCTGATCTCCCAAAAGCTGACGGCGCGACCGGCATCGCACGGATGCAGGCGCGCCTGACCACGCTGCCCGCCGCCGACCAGCTCCTCGACGCCTACGGTGACCGGCCCGTCGCGCTGCTGTCCGGCGCGCCGACGCCGTTGGCCGAGCGCGTCGCCGCCGCCCTGCGCGCGAAGGGCTGGCAGATCGGCACCGGCGCACCGGACCTCGTGCTGCACTTCGCCCCGGAAGCACCGCAAACCTGGCAGGACGCCACGGAAGCGCTCACCGACGCCCTCCTTACCGCCGGCCGCCACCCCGAAACCGACCACGCCGAACCAAGCCACACCGCGTCCAACCACCCCGAACCGAGCCACACCGCGCCCGGCCACACCGAACCGGGCCACACCGCGCCCGGCCACACCGCACCGAGCCTCGCGCCGAGCGAGCACCGCAAGGGCTTCATCGCGGTCAGCCGGATCGACGGTCGTCTGGGCATGGCCGACCCCCGAGGTCCCGCCGCGCTCCTCGGCGGCCTGTCCGGCCTGACCAACACCCTCGCCATCGAGGCCCCGGGCCTGTTCACCCGCACCGTCGACCTCAGCCCCGACCTGTCCGACGACGACGCCGCCCGACTCCTCCTCCAGGAGATCGAGGACGCCGACCCCGTCCCCACCAGGATCGGCGTTGACGCCCGGGGCACCCGTCACACCCTCACCCTCACCCACGACACCCCGGCACCCACCGAGCTCCCCGAACCCGGCCCGACCGACCTGTTCGTCGTCACGGGCGGCGCACGCGGTGTGACAGCGGCGTGCGCGATCGGGCTGGCCAAGCGGTACCGGACCAACCTCCTGCTGCTCGGCCGCACGCCGAACACGGGAGTCCCGGCCTACCTCCGCACCATCCCCGAGGACGGCCTGAAGGCCGCGATCATCGCCCACACCCGCGCCCAGGGAGCCAAGCCCCTCCCGCGCGAAGTCGAGAAGATCTACAAGAACGTCCTGGCGCAACGGGAGATCCAAGCCACCTTGGAGGCCATCCGCGCCACGGGTGCCCAAGCCGAGTACCTCGCGGTGGACGTCACCGACGCCGAAGCCACCAAGGAAGCCCTGCGCCCCTACCGGATCACCGGCGTCGTCCACGGCGCGGGCGTCCTGGCCGACCAGCTGATCGTGGACAAGAAGGCGGAGGACGTCGCCGCCGTGCTGGGCACCAAGCTGCACGGCCTGAAGTCGGTCCTGGACGCGGTCGAGGAGCCGAAGCACGTCCTGCTCTTCTCCTCGGTCGCCGGTTTCTTCGGCAACCGCGGCCAGTCCGACTACGCGATGGCCAACGAGGCCCTCAACCGGGTCGCGGTCCAGCTGCGCGCCGACCTGCCGAACAGCCGCGTGACCTCCGTGGTGTGGGGCGCGTGGGCGGGCGGCATGGTGACGCCCGAGCTGGAGCGGATGTTCACCGAGCGCGGGGTCACCCTGATCCCGCTCGCCACCGGCGTCGACTACTTCACCGAGCAGTTCACCGGACCACGCTCGGCGGACGTGGTGACCGTCGTCGGCCCGGACACCCCGTTGTCCACCAGGGAGATCACCGCCCCGACCGGCACGGTCCGCCGCTCGACCGCGCCCCTGGTCGGTGACCCGGTCCTCGCCGACCACGCCATCGGCGGCGTGCCCGTCCTGCCCGCCACGGCGGCCATCGGCGCGCTGCTGGGCTCGGCACGTCAGCTCAAGGACTTCGCCGTGCTCAAGGGTGTCACGCTCGGCGACGACCGCCCGGAGTTCCTGGACTTCGTGGCCCGCCCGGACCACGTGCTGGTCCGCGACGAGGGCGGCCGGCCGCGCTACCGGGCGACCGTCGTCACGGAAACCCCTGCGCCGGAACGGATCCCGAACCTCGACGGTCCCGTGACGCCCTACGACCCGTACACCACCGGTGCGCTCTTCCACGGCCCGAGCCTGCGCGGCATCACCGGTGTTGTGTCTGATGTGGACAGTCGCTTGGTGCTGAGGTGCGAGCTGCCCGACGCCGAGATCGCCGGCGGCGCGTACCGGGCCGGCGACTACAGCCCGGCGCTCGCCGACCTGCTGTTGCAGGCCGCGCTCGTCCGGGTGCACCGGGCGCAGGGCGTGAACAGCCTGCCCACGGCGGTCGCCTCCGTGCAGGTGCACGGTCCGCTGCCCAGTGGTGAGCCGTTCCTGGTCGTGGTGGAGCCGGAGTCCGGCACCCGCGCCACGATCACCGCGTGTGCGCTCGACGGGCGGGTCCTGCTGCGGTTCAAGGGCGTGGACGTGGTCCCGAGCGCGACGCTCGACTTCGGGCAGGGGGACCGGCGGTGATCGCGATCGTCGGCATGGCGTGCCTGTTGCCGGGCGCGCACAGCCCCGAGGAGTTCTGGTCGAACCTGGTCGCGGGCACCGACCACCGCACGGAGGGCGGGCGGGACGTGTTCGGCACGGACCCGTCCCTCCCCGGCGGGTGGGGCGACGAGCGGCACCGCATCACCGCCACGCGCGGCGGGTTCGTCACCGAGCCGGAGATCGACCTGACCGGCCTGCGCGTCCCGGCGGAGGAGTTGGCCGGACTGGGCCGGGTCGTGCGGTGGCCGGTGCACGTGGTGCGCCAGGCGCTGGCCGACGCCGGCGTGACCGACCTCGACCGCACCGGGCTCGTGCTGGGCAACTACTCGTTCCCCACGGAGAAGTCGGTAGAGCTGTGCGTGCCGATGGTCCGCGAGGCCGTGTCGGAGGGCTTGCGCCGGGCGGGCCTGCCCGTGCCGGCCACCCCCGACACACCGGACGTCGACCCGCGCAACCTGTGGCCTTCGGGCCTGCCCGCGACCGTCGTCGCCGACGCCCTTGGGCTGGGCGGGCCTCGACTGGCGCTCGACGCGGCCTGCTCGTCCACCCTCTACGCGATGTCGCTGGCGAGCGACTACCTGCGGACCGGGGCGGCGGACGTCGTGGTGGCGGGCGCGGTGTGCGCACCGGACCCGTTGTTGATGCACCTGTCGTTCTCGGACCTGAACGCCTTCCCGCGCAACGGGATCAGCTCGCCTTTCCACCGCGACAGCTCCGGCATCGTGACCGGGCAGGGCGCGGGCGTGGTCGTGCTCAAGCGCTTGGAGGACGCGCTGCGCGACGGCGACCGGGTGCACGCCGTGATCGAGTCGATCGGACTGGGCAACGACGGCGCCGGCGCGCACCTGCTCAGCCCGACTGTTCGCGGGCAGGTCGAGGCGTACCGCCAGGCGTATGCGGATGTGTCCACTGTGGACTACATCGAGTGCCACGCGACCGGCACGCCGCTCGGTGACTCGGTGGAGTTGCGGGGTCTGGCCGAGCACTTCGGGACGGATGTGCCGCTGCTCGGGTCGGTGAAGGGCAACGTGGGGCACCTGCTCACCGTGGCCGGGTTCACCAGCGTGCTGAAGGTGTTGCTGGCCATGCGGCACGGCGTCATCCCGGCCACTCCGGGCACGGGTGACCCGGTCCGGCCGCCGGGCGCGGAGCATGTCGCGGACCGAATTGTGCGCGAGGCCCGGCCGTGGCCGGAGACCGAGGTGCGGCGGGCGGGCGTGTCCGCCTTCGGCTTCGGCGGCACCAACGCGCACGTCGTCCTGGCCCACACCGCCAACCAAGAGCCCGCCCTGGCTGCCGCAACCCACGAGCCCACGCCGGCCGCCGCTCACGGCGCCGGCTCGGCCGCCGCCGCCGCTGGCGAGGCCGGCCCGGCTGCCGCCCGCGGTGCTGGCCCGGCTGCCGCAACCCACGAGCCCACGCCAGCCGCCGCTCATGGCGCTGGCTCGGCCGCCGCCGCCGCTGGCGAGGCCGGCCCGGCTGCCGCCCGCGGTGCTGGCCCGGCTGCCGGTGAGCGCGATTCGGCGGCGGTCAAGTGGGTCGAGGTGCCGCGTGTGGCTATCACGGGTGTCGGTGTGCGGCTCGGGCCGGTGCGGAACACCGCCGAGTTGGGGCGGCTGGTCCGCACCGCCGAGCCCGCGCTGGTCGACCTGCCCGCCGAGCGTTGGTACGGCCTCGACCCCGGTGTGCCCGCCCCGGACGCCGGGTACGCGGCGGATGTCGAGGTGGACGTCCGGACCTACCGCATCCCGCCCGCCGAACTCCGCGACGCCAACCCCCAGCACCTGCTGCTGTTCGAGGCCGCCGAGCAGGCGCTGACCGAAGCCGGGTACCCCGCGCCGGACCCGTCCGCCAAGGCCGAGCAGTTGCCGCCGCGCCGGGTCGCGGTGGTCATCGCGATGGAGATGGAGCCCCGCGCCCACAGCCACCGCGCCCGCTTCGACATAGGTGCCCACCTGCGCGCCGAGTTCGCCCGCGCCGGCCTCACGCTCGACCCGGACGTCCTGGAAGCGGCGGTCCGCGACGCCGTCCACGACCCGATCGGCGCCAACGAGGTGCTCAGCTTCATCGGCAACGTGATGGCCAGCCGGATCTCCTCCTCCCGCAACCTCACCGGCCCGTCGTTCACGCTGTCCACCGACGCGACCGGCGGTGCCCGCGCGCTGGAGGTCGCCCGGCTGCTGCTGCTCGACCCGAGCATCGAGGCCGTCCTGGTCGGCGGGGTGGAGCTGGCGGCCGGTGCCGAGAACACCCGCGCCAACCCCACCGCGACCCTCGGCGACGGCGCGGCGGCGGTCGTGCTCACCCGACCGACCTACGACGACCAGATCACCCTCGACCGCATCTCGTTCGATCGAACCGAGAACGATCGCACGGCAAACGATCGCACCGCAAACGATCGTGCCGATAACGATCGTTCTAAGAACGATCGCATCGCAAACGATCGTAGTGAAGGTGATCGCCGGGAAGGCGGTCGCGGTGGGAACGATCGCGTCGCAAACGATCGTGGCCGGAACGATCGTAACGGGCGTGAACATGTCGAGCTCGTCCAGCTGGCCGCCCCGATCGACCTGGCCAAGACGCTCGACGTGTTCGACGGGGGTGCGCTGGCGAGCGTGGTCCCGCTGGTCGGTGACACCCGGCACGCCGGGGTTCTCGCCGCCCTGGCCGCCGCCGTCGAGGCGCTGCGGCACGCGGACCTCCCGCCCGCGCCGCAAGCCCTGCGGGAGCTGGCCAAGGCCACGCCCGGGTTCGAGCAGAGCGGGTTCGTGCTGCTCGACCAGGCTCAGCCGTGGGTGCGGGAGACCACCGCCGAGCGTCGCACCGCCGCCGTGCACGCGGGGGACGCGCGGGTCATCGTCTCGGGTGGCGCACCGGTCGTCGATGAAGCGTGGCCTGGTGTGCTGGTTTTGCCGTTGACGGGTGACACCGGCGCGGAAATCGCAGCGCTCGCCCGCGACTGCGTCGACCAGTTGGCCACGCGCAGCGCGTTGAGCCTGGTCCGCGAGCACGTCGCCAAGCCGCGCAAAGCCCGCACCGCCGTGCTCGTCGCCGCCGACACCGACGGCCTGCACCGCGAACTCACCCTGGCCGCGCGAGACCTGGCCGCACGAGACCTGGCCGCACGAGACCTGGCCGCACGAGACCTGGCCGCACGAGACCGCGCGGACACCGACGCCGACTGGTCCACCCCGTCCGGCAGCTACTACACGCCGAACCCGGTCGGCCAAGGCCGGATCGCCTTCGTCTACCCGGGCGCGTTCACCACCTACCCGGGCGCCGGACGGGACCTGTTCCGACTCTTCCCCAGCCTGCTCACGGAGTTCGAGGCCGAGGCCGACCGACCCCGCGACCGCCTCAAGCACGACGCCCTCTACCCGACCGGCCCGTTCGGCCTCGACCGGCGGGCGTTGATGCGGCACGAGTCCGAGCTGGTCGAGGACATCCCGGTGATGCTCGCGGCGGGCACGAACCTCGCCGTCCTGCACACCAGGGCCATCCGGGACGTGCTCGGCGTTCGCCCGGACGGTGGGTTCGGCTACAGCCTGGGGGAGAGCAGCATGCTGTTCGCCCTCGACGTGTGGTCCGCCGCCTCCCGCGACGACGCCGCCCTCGCGGCGACCCCGCTGTTCCGCGACCAGTTGCGCGGGCGCAAGGAGCTGGTGCGCCGCACGTGGGAGCTGCCCGACGACCGGGCGAGCGTGTGGGCGACGCACGTGGTCCTCGCGCCGGCCGAGCGGGTGCGGGAGGCGTTGGAGGAGAAGGTCTTCCTCACCCACGTCAACACACCGAGCGAGGTCGTCATCGCCGGTGACCCGGAGGCGTGCAAGCGGGTCATCGAGCGGGTGGGTGCGCCCTCGGCGAAGGCGCCGGCCAACCACGTCATGCACTGCCCGCTGGTGGACCCGGTGCTGGACGGCCTGGCCGCGCTCAACGACTACCCGCTGGGCACCCCGGCGCAGGACCTGGAACTGCTGTCCGCCTACGACTACGACCGCGCCGAGACCCGCGACCGGCCCGAGATCGCGCGCCGCATCGCGTGGACGCTGCGCAGCACGATCGACTTCGCCCGCCTCGCCGAGACCGCCCACGAGCGCGGTTTCCGGTACTTCGTCGAGGTCGGGCCGGGTGCGACGTGCACGCGGTGGATCGGCGAGACCCTGGCCGGCCGGCCGCACGTGGCCGTGTCCCTGGACCGCCGGGGCGCCGGCACGGCGGTCGCGTTCGCCGCGGCGGCGGCCCGCCTGGTCAGCCACGGCGTGGACGTCCGCCTGGACGCCCTGTTCGGCGCCGAGAAGCCCGCGCCGCGCCGGTTCCGGCACTCGGTGACCGTCGGCGGCGAGTCGGTGGTGGACCGGGTCGCCCGCGCGGTCAAGCCCCTGCTCGACGTGCCGCTGAAGACGGTGCTGCACGAGAACGACCCCGAGGTGATCACCGTGTACGGCGAGCCGTTCGTCTTCCTCCCCAGAAAGTCGGTCGCCTTGTCACCGCTGCGCGCGATGGGCAGCACGGTCGCCCAAGCCCACCGGCACGCCCTCCGCCTCCACGACGCCCTGCTGGACCAAGCTCTGCGCGCTCTGGAGAACGGGACCGCCACCGGAGGCCCGACCCCGCCGCCGCCCGCCCCGCCGCAGGCGGCGTGGCCTCCGGCCCCCGACACCATTCTCCCACGGGGCACCGACAATCCACGGGGCACCGACAATCCACGGGGCACCGACAATCCACGGGGCACCGACAGCCCAGGAGGCACCGACAGCCCAGGAGGCACCGACAGTCCAGGAGGCACCGACAATCCGGTGGCCAAGGACCCCGGGGTCGTCTGGGATGAAGCGGAGCTGCTGGAGTTCGCGAAGGGCAGCGTGGCCAACGTCTTCGGCCCGGAGTTCGCGGTCGTGGACACCTTCCCCGTCCGGGTTCGCCTGCCCGAGCCGCCGTACCTGTTCGTCAGCCGGGTCACCGACATCAAGGCCACCACGGGTGTCTTCGAACCGAGCACCATCACCACCGAGTACGACATCCCCGCCGACGCCTGGTACCTGGTCGACGGCCTGGCCCCCTGCGCGGTCACCATCGAGGCCGGGCAGTGCGACCTGCTCCTGGTCGCCTTCCTCGGCATCGACTTCCGCAACAAGGGCGAGCGCGCCTACCGCCTGCTGGACAGCAAGCTGGTCTTCCACGGCGGCCTCCCGCGCGCCGGCCAGACCCTGCGCTACGACATCCGCATCGACCGGTTCGTCTGGAACGGCGACACGCTCCTCTTCTTCTTCAACTACAAGTGCTACGCGGACGGCGAGCTGATCCTGGAGCTGCTCGACGCGTGCGCCGGCTTCTTCAGCCCCGCCGAGCTGGACGACTCGCTCGGCGTGGTCACCACCGAAGCCGACCGCAAGCGCCGCGCCGCCCTGACCAAGACCTGGTTCACCCCGCTGGAGCGCACCGACCGCACGTCCCTCACCCGCCACGACCTCGACCTCCTGACCCAAGGCAAGCCCGGCGAGGTGTTCGGCCCGAATTACGACCAGACCGCGGACGGCCTCAACCGGTCCCTGCGGCTGCCCGGCGAGATGCTGCGCATGATCGACGAGATCCCGAGCATCGACCGGCTGGGCGGCCCGCGCGGCCTGGGCGAGCTGACCGCCGTCAAGCACCTGGACCCGGACGGCTGGTACTTCCGCTGCCACTTCACCGGCGACCCCGTCCTCGCGGGCTCCCTGGTGGCCGAGGGCGGTGTGCAGCTCCTCCAGGTCTACGCGATGTACCTCGGGCTGCACCTGGTGCTGCCGGACGCGGAGTTCCAGTCCGTGCCCGGCCTGCACACGGAGGTCAAGGTGCGCGGCCAGATCACGCCCAAGACGCCGAACATCCGCTACCACGTCGAGGTCACCGACATCACGATGCTGCCGCGCCCCACGGTGATCGCGGACATCATCGTCTACGACGGCGACAAGCCGATCATCTCGATGAAGAACTTCGGCATCCAGGTCCGCGAGAAGCCTGGCACCCCGTACCGCCCGGGAACCGGTGGTGTGCCGCCGTTCCTGGGCCGGCGCAACCACGAGGGCGAGCCGGCGTTCATCAACGAGCTGCACCTCTCGCACGCCGCCAAGGGCGACCTGGCCACGGCGATGGGTCCGGAGTTCGAGATTTACGCCAACCGCCGCGCCCCCTACATCCCCAACGGCGACTTCCGGTTCGTGGACCGGATCATGAAGCTGGACGGGGTGCGCGGGCGGCTCAAGCCCGGCGCGAAGATGGAGACCGAGTACGACTGCCCGCCGGAGGCCTGGTACTTCCACGAGAACTCCGTGCCGCAGCCGGTCAACGCGATCCTCATGGAGTCGTCGCTGCAAGCGGCGATCCTGCTCGGCTACTACCTCGGCGCGACGCTCGCGAGCCCCGACGAGGAGCTGAGCATCCGCAACCTCGACGGCCGCGCCACCTACGTCAAGGACGTCGACCTGCGCGGCAAGACCATCCGGCACCGCTCGGAGATGCTGTCCAGCGCCGCCATGCCCGGCTCCACCCTCCAGAACTTCCGCTACGAGCTGTCGGCGGACGGCGAGGTGTTCTACGTCGGCGAGTCGCTGTTCGGCTACTTCAGCGAGCAGGCGCTGGCCAACCAGGTCGGCCTCGACAGTGGCAAGCTGACCCCGACCTGGCTCGAAGAACAGTCCGGAGTGGACAGCAAGACGCTGGCGGTCCGCACTGACGACAAGTGGTTCCAGGGCTCGCTGCGCCTGGCCGACGGTCACGTGCGGCTCGTGGACAGCGTGGACCTGGTCGCCGACGGTGGCGTGCACGGCAAGGGTTACGTGCGCGGTGTGCGGCGGATCGACCACGACGACTGGTACTTCTCCTGCCACTTCCACCGCGACCCGGTGATGCCCGGTTCGCTCGGCGTCGAGTCGATCATCCAGGCGCTCCAGGTGTTCGCCATCGAAACCGGCCTGGGCGAGGGCTTCGCGCGGCCGGTGTTCAACCTCCCGCTCGGCGTGGAGATGGGCTGGAAGTACCGCGGCCAGGTGCTGCGCACCGACGCCGAGATGCGCTTCGAGCTGCACGTCAAGGACGTGCGGCGGGAACAGGGCCGGGTGGTCGTGGTCGCCGACGCCTCCGTGTGGAAGCACGCGACCGCCGACCAGCCGCTGGGCCTGCGGATCTACGAACTGACCGATGTCGCCGTCGAAATCCGGGAGGGCGAGCTGTGACCGCCACCGTGCCAACCACCGCGCCCGTGCGCACCGACGCCGACGGCGTGTACGACACCCTGACCCGGCTGGCCGAACCGTGCTACGTGGTGCGCACCGACGCCGGGATCGGCGTCACCACGGCCCGGCCCGCCGACGACTCGGTCGTGGTCGCCGCGGTCGGCCCGCTGCCGCCCGAGCGGCTGGGCTCGCCGGAGTTCCGCGCCCACCACGGCGTCAAGTACGCCTACCTGGCCGGGGCGATGGCCGGCGGCATCGCGTCCGAGGACATGGTGATCGCGTTGGCCCGTCAGGGTTATCTCGCGTCGTTCGGTGCGGCCGGGTTGCTGCCGGAGCGGGTCGAGGCGGCGCTGAAGCGGTTCCACGCCGAGATCCCCGGGTTGCCGTTCGCCGCGAACCTCATCCACAGCCCCAGCGAGGAGGAGCTGGAGCGCCGGGCGGTGGACCTCTACCTGGCCTACGGGGTGCGGTGCGTCGAGGCGTCGGCGTTCATGGACCTCACCCCGCACATCGTGCGCTACCGGCTCGCCGGGCTGCGGCGCGGTCCGGACGGCGTGGTGGCGGAGAACCGGGTGATCGCGAAGGTGTCCCGGGTCGAGGTCGCGGACCGGTTCCTGCGGCCCGCGCCGCCCGCGATCGTGGCGGCCCTGCTGCGCGACGGCCTCATCACCGCCGAGCAGGCGGAGCTGGCGGCGCACGTGCCGCTGGCCGACGACATCACCGCCGAGGCCGACTCCGGCGGCCACACCGACCGGCGCCCGCTGACCGTGCTGTTCCCGTCGATCGTGCGCCAGCGGGACCTGGTGCGCCGCGAACTGGGCTTCTCCTCGCGGGTCGGCGCGGCCGGCGGCATCGGCACCCCGCACGCCGCCGCCGCGGCGTTCGCGATGGGCGCGGACTACGTGGTCACCGGGTCGGTCAACCAGGCGTGCCTGGAGTCCGGCACGTCCGACGCGGCCCGCGCGCTGCTCGCGGCGGCCGGGACGGCGGACTGCGAGATGGCGCCCGCCGCCGACATGTTCGAGCTGGGCGTGGAGTTGCAGGTGCTCAAGAAGGGCACCATGTTCGCGATGCGCGCCAAGCGCCTCTACGACCTCTACCGCACCTACGACGGGCTGGAGTCCCTGCCGGCGGCCGAGAAGGACCGGCTGGAGCAGCAGATCCTGCGGCGGCCGGTGGCGCAGGTGTGGGAGGAGGTCGTCGCCTACTTCACCCGGCGCGACCCCGACCAGCTGCGGCGCGCGGCCGACGACCCGAAGCGGCGGATGGCCCTGGTGTTCCGCTGGTACCTGGGGATGGCGTCGCGGTGGGCCGTGGTGGGCGAGGCGGACCGGACGGCGGACTTCCAGGTGTGGTGCGGTCCGGCGATGGGCGCGTTCAACGAGTGGGTGCGCGGGTCGCACCTGGCCGCGCCGGCGAACCGGCGAGTGGTTGACGTGGCCGCCAACCTGCTGGCCGGGGCGGCGTTCACCACCCGCGTGCAGCAGCTGTCCGCCAACGGCGTGCGCCTGCCGTCGGTGTGCGGCGACTACCGGCCGCGGGTGGCGTCGTGACCGCGCTCCTGTCGCCCGCCGCCGAGCTGGACCACCGGCTGGGCGACCCGCGCGACCCCGCCAACCCGCACGGCTTCGCCGCCGCCGTGCGCCGGGACGCCCTGTCCGCGCGGCCGGAGGCGTTGATCGAGGCGTGCCGCGGGTTGGCGCTGTCGTTCGTGCCGGCGGCCGAGGGCGGCAGCCTGTCCACAATGGACCGGACCTTGGCGTTGGTGCGCGTCGCCGCCCGGCGGGACGTCACGGTCATGCCGCACACGATGTTCAGCATCACGGCGGCGACCTGCGTGCTGCTGGCCGGCACGCCCGACCAGCGCCGCCGGGTGCTGGAGTTGCTGGCGGAGGGGCACGCGATCGGGTTCGCCCTGTCCGAACCCGAGCACGGCAGCGACCTGCTGGCCAACGGCTGCCTGCTGGAACCGCACCCCGAGGGCTTCCTGCTCACCGGCGACAAGTGGATGGTCGGCCTGGGGGAGCGGGCACGGGCGTTGCTGCTGGTCGGGCGCACGGGCGGGCGCGGGCCGGGTGCGTTCACCGCGGTCCTGCTCGACGGGGCCGCCGTGGACCGGGGCCGCGCCGAGAGCGTCTCCACCAGCGGCATGCGCGGGGTCGACGGCACGGCGTTCCGGTTCGCGGGTGAGGTCGTGCCCGCTTCCGCCGTGGTCGGCGAGCCGGGCCGTGGCCTGGAGATCGCCATGAAGGCCATGCAGGTGGTCCGCACGATGAGCACGGGCGCGAACCTCGCCGCCGCCGACACCGGGTTGCGGGTGACCCTGGACTTCGCGGTCCGGCACGTCGTCGCCGGCCGCCCGGTCGTCGAGCACGACCGCAACCGCCGCGAACTGGGCACGGCCGCCGCCGCGCTGCTGGCCTGCGACGTGGTGGCGACCGCGTGCGCACGCGGGATGCACACCAACCCCGCCGGTCAGAGCCTGTGGTCGAGCGTGGCGAAGAAGGTGTGCACGGACCTGTCGGAGGAGGTGTTCCGGCGGTGCGCGGACGTGCTGGGCACCCGCGCCCTGCTCGCGGACGGCCCGTTCGACGTGATGCGGCGGGACAACGCGGTCGTCCGGCACATCGACACCGGCCCCACCGCCAACCTGCGCCTGGTCGCCGCGCACCTGGCCGGCCGCGCCACCGACACCACCCCGCCCGAGGCGGTGTTCACCCTCGACCACGACCTGCCACCCCTGGACCTGGGCGGCCTCGGGCTCTCCACGCGCGGCCGGGACGAGGTCACCCAGTCCCTGCCCGAGGTGGCGGCGGCGATGCGCACCGTCCTGGCCGACGACCGCGCCCTGACCCTGCTGACCCGCCTGGAGAAGGCGCTCGCCGCCGGTCCCACGAGCGCCGCCGACACCGAACGCGCCGCCGACCCGCTGGACCGGGCCGAGCGGTTCTGCTACCTGCACGCGGCGGCGGCGTGCGCGCACCTGTGGTGGTTCAACCTCGACCGGTCCCTGTTCGGGACCGCGCCCGGCGACACCGGCTGGCTCGTCGCCACCCTCGCCCTGCTGCTGGACCGCGCGCACCGGGTGGAGGACCGGCTGCGCACCGAGGACGCCGACCCGGTCCTCGACGCGGTGCTCGACCTCCACGCCACCGGGCGGCTGTTCTCCGCCACCCCGCTGCCGCTGGCCGAAGGAGGCACCCCGGCATGACCGTGCGCAAGATGATCGAGCTGAACGAGGAGCTGGAACGCTACCTCGGCGACCCGCACGACCCCGCCACCACCATGTCCTTCAAGCGGGTGCTGGAGTTCGACGAGCGCGAGGAGTTCCCGTTCGAGCTCGTCGGCCTGCTCCAGCGCTGGCGGCTGCACGAGTACTGCCTGCCCGCCGCGTGGGGCGGTCGCGCCGGGGACGTGGAGGTCGGGTTCAACCTGCTGCGCCTGGTCGCCCGCCGCGACCCCACCTCGGCGACCGCGCTCATGCTCACCGACCTGGCGTTCATGCCCGCGTGGATCGCCGGCACCGAAGCCCAGCGCCGCTACTTCGTCGACGCCATCAACAACGGCACCCGCATGGCGTGGGGCCTGTCCGAACGCCACCACGGCAGCGACGTGCTGTCCAACGAGATGGTCGCCGAGAAGGTCGACGGCGGCTACGTGCTGACCGGCGAGAAGTACCTGATCGGCAACGCCACCATCGCCGACGTGGTCTCCGTGCACGCCCGCACCGGCAAGCGCGGCGGACCCGGCGACTGGTCGATCTTCGCCGTGGAGAAGCGCAAGGCCCCCGCCGGGGCCATCGTGGAACTGCCCAACGAACGCCTGCACGGCCTGCGCGCCCTCGACATGAGCGGCATCCGGCTGGACAAGCTCTTCGTGCCCGACGAGAACCGCCTGGGCGCGGAGGGCCAGGGCCTGGAGATCGCGTTGAAAAGCGCCCAGGTCGCCCGCACCACCATCAGCAGCATGGCGCTCGGCGCGGTCGACACCGCCCTGCGCGTGACCTGCGACTTCGTCGTCGACCGGGAGATCTTCGGGCAGAAGGTCGCCGACATCCCCTACTCCCGCCGCCAGCTCGCCGAGTGCTTCGCCGACCTGCTGCTGGCCGACGCCGTGAGCACCGGCGCGGTCCGCGGCTTGCAGGCCAACCCGGGCCAGACCAGCGTGTTCTCCTCGGTGGTCAAGTACTTCGTCCCGACCCTGCTGGAACGCACGATGGCCCAGCTGTCGGTCGTCCTGGGCGCCCGCCTGTACCTGCGGTCGCACCCGCACTACGGCATCTACCAGAAGATGCTGCGCGACGTGCTGGTCGCGATCTTCGCCGACGGCAACACCGTGGTGAACCTCAAGAACATCGCCCTCCAACTCGACGGCATCCTCAAGGCCGCCCGCGACACCCCGGCCGACGCGCGCGGCCAGGCCGAGCAGCGGGTCGCCGCGCAGTTCGACCTCGACGCGGAGCTGCCCGAGTGGCGGCCCGCCGAGCAGCTGCTGTTCAGCCGGGGCGGTGACGAGGTCGTGCTGGCGCTGCCCAGCGCCATCAAGGCCCTGCGCGCCCTGCACCACCCGGAGCCCGTGCAGCGCCAGTGGTTCCAGCGCTCCGCCGACGTCGCCGAGCGGCTGTTGGGCGAGCTGGACCGGCTGGGCGCGGAACTGGCCGACTTGAAGGGGAACCGCGACCACGGTTCCTCCGCCGAGATCTTCCGCCTGGCCGAGCGCTACAGCGCCGTCCACGCCGCAGCCGCCGCCGTGCACTTGGTGGTGCAGTCCGCGCCCGTGTTGCGGGACCCGTTCCCCGACGGCGCGGTGCTGCTGCTGTGCCTGGAACGCGCGTGGCGCCAGGTGGACCCCACCCGACCCGTGACCGACGCGGCGGTCGTCGACCGGGTGGTGGAGGTGCTGTTCCGGTTGCACCGCGAACGGCGCCTGTTCTCGCACTGGCAGTTCCAACTGCTCGCATCCGGCGAGTGAGAGGTCGAGGAGATGACGGACATGGCAACGACGGCACCGGCGAGGCGAGCCGGTTTGGGGTGGGCGATCCTCGCCAGCTCCCTCCCGATGTTCGTGGTGGCGCTGAACAACCTGGTGGTCACCAACGCGCTGCCGCAGATCGAAGAGGACTTCGGCGCCGACCAGACGACGTTGCAGTGGGTGGTCAACGCCTACGTGCTGGCGTTCGCGGGCATGCTGCTCACCGGCGCCGCCCTGGGCGACCGGTACGGGCGCAAGCTGATGTTCCTGGTCGGCATCGGGATCTTCAGCCTCGGCTCGGTGGCCTGCGCCCTGGCGTACTCCAGTGAGACGCTGATCGCGGCCCGGGTCGTGCAGGGCATCGGCGCGGCGGCGATCCTGCCGCTGTCGCTGACCATCCTCGCGGCGGCGGTGTCGGAGAAGATGCGCAGCGCGGCCATCGGCATCTGGTCGGGTATCAACGGCCTCGGTGTCGCTTTGGGGCCGCTGGTCGGCGGCGCGGTCACCGAGGGCCTGGACTGGAAGTGGATCTTCTGGGTGAACCTGCCGGTCGGTGTCGTGGCGGTGCCGCTGGTGCTGTGGGCGATCGCCGAGACCCGCGGCGCGGACCGCGGCCTGGACATCCCGGGCGTGGTGCTGGTGACCGGCCTGATCACGTCGCTGGTGTGGGGCATCGTGCGGGCCGGCGACGACGGCTGGACGTCCACCCCGATCCTGACCGCGTTCGGCATCGCTCTGGTGCTGCTGATCGCTTTCGTGCTGTGGGAGCGCAAGGCGAAGAGCCCGTTGCTGCCGCTGCGGTTCTACCGGATCCCGAACTTCGTGCTGAGCAACGTCGTGTCGCTGGCGATGTACTTCGGCGTGTTCGGCTCGATCTTCTTCCTGGCCCAGTACCTCCAGGGTCCGCTGGGCTTCTCGCCGTTGGAGGCCGGCGTGCGGACGCTGCCGTGGACCGCGATGCCGATGATCGTGGCTCCGCTGGCCGGTCTGATCACCGACAAGGTCGGCGGCGGGCGGCTGATGGCGCTGGGCCTGGCGTTGCAGGGCGTGGGCCTGGGGTGGATCGCTTCCATCGCCACCACTACGACGCCGTACGGGGACATGGTGCCCGCGATGGTGATCGCCGGTATCGGCATGGGTCTGGTGTTCGCGCCGACCACCGCCGTGGTGCTCGGGTCCGTGCAGCCGCACGAACACGGCAAGGCGTCCGGCGCGAACAACACCGTGCGCGAGATCGGTGGCGCGCTGGGCATCGCGGTGCTGACGACCGTCTTCACGGACTACTTCAACGAGATCGAGATCCGCAAGCCCGCCGACGCCGCCGAGGCGTTTGTGCACGGCATGGTGCCCGCGATCTGGGTCGGTGTCGTGTTCGTCGGGGTCGGTGCGCTGGCGGGCCTGTTCATCAGCAAGCGGGTGGCGGCGGCCTCTTCGCCGCAGAAGTTGGTCGAGGTGTGACATGACGGTGTCGACCGGTCCTACCGAGGTCCAGTGGGCGCGCTGCCCGAACTGCCGGTCGTTCGTGTACCTGCGGCGGCTGCGGCGACACCACCAGGTGTGCCCGGACTGCTCGCACCACCTGCGACTCGACCTGTCCGAACGGCTCGACCTGCTGCTCGACCCGGACTCGCTGGACCGGATCGACGCCGACGCGGCGCCGGTCGACGTGCTGTCCTTCCACGACCGGTCGCCCTACCCGGACCGCCTGGCCCGAGCCCAGGCGACGACCGGCCGCAACGAGGCCGCGGTGTGCGGGGCGGCCACGATCGGCGGACACCCGGTCGTGGTGGCGGCGCTGGACTTCGCCTTCATGGGCGGCAGCATCGGCGGCCTGACCGGCGAGCTGGTGTCCCGGGCGGCCCGCCTGGCCCTGTCGACGCGTGCGCCGCTGCTGATCGTGTCGGCGTCTGGTGGGGCGCGCATGCAGGAGGGCGCGATCTCGCTGATGCAGCTGGCCAAGACGAGTCAGGAGATCGGGCGGCTGCGCGAGGCCGGGGTGCTGGTGGTGAACCTCAACACCGATCCGACGTATGGCGGGGCGACCGCGTCGTTCTCGGTGCTGGGGGATGTGGTGCTGGCCGAGCCGGGCGCGCGCATCGGGTTCGCCGGGCCGGCGGTGATCAAGCAGACCATTCGGCAGGACCTGCCGCCGACGTTCCAGACGGCGGAGTTCCTGCGCGACAACGGGATGCTCGACCTGGTCGTCCCCCGCGAGTCGACCCGTGCCACCCTGATCCGCTTGCTCGCCTTGACCACGCCGCCGGTCGCGGCTGCGGAGTCGCCGGTCCCGGGGTCGCCGGTTGTGGAGCCGCCGGTCGTGGGGTCGCTGCCTTCGGCTGCCGAGGTGCGGTCTCCGGCCTCCGCGGTGCCGGCTTCGGCTGCCGATGTGAGGCCTCCGGTTTCCGAGGTGCCGGCGTCGGCTGCCGGGGTGGGGGCTCCGGCCTCCGAGGGGGGCGCTCCGGCCTCCGAGGTGCGGGCTCCGGTTTCCGAGGCGCGGCCTCCGGTTTCCGAGGCGCGGCCTCCGGCCCCCGGTTCCATTGTCCCACGGGGGTACGACAATCCGGCTGAGCCGCCCCTGGGGGAGATTCTTCCAGAGCGGGCCGACACCGCGTGCGTGACCGATCCGGGAGCACTCGCGGTCCGGCCGGCGGCGGAGGTGGTGCGGTTGGCGCGGAACGTCGAGCGGCCCACCTCGCTCGACCTCGCGGCCCGGGTGTTCGAGGACTTCCTCGAGTTGCACGGGGACCGGGTGTCGGCGGACGACCCCGCTGTCGTGGGCGGGTTCGCTCGGCTCGGTGGGCGTCCGATCGTCTTCGTGGGGCACCAGAAGGGGCATCGGACCGACGAGCTGGTCCGACGCAACTTCGGGATGCCCCAGCCCGCCGGGTACCACAAGGCGCGGCGGTTGATGGGGTTGGCCGAGCGGCTGCGGATGCCGTTCGTCGCGCTGGTGGACACGCCCGGGGCGTTCCCCGGGATCGAGGCCGAGCAGCGCGGGCAGGGCAACGCCATCGCCGAGTGCATCCTGACCATGTCCCGGATGACCGTGCCGACCGTCGCCGTCGTCACCGGCGAAGGGGGCAGCGGGGGCGCGTTGGCGTTCGCCGTGGGCAACCGGGTGCTCATGCTGGAGAACGCCTACTTCTCCGTGATCAGCCCGGAAGGCGCGTCCACGATCCTGTTCGGCGACGCGGCCGAGGCCGGGCGCGCCGCCGAAGCCCTGCGCCTGACCGCACCGGAACTGCTGCGCCTGGGCGTCGTGGACGGCGTCGTGCCCGAACCGCCCGGCGGCGCGCACACCGACCTGGACGCCACCGCGGGCGCCCTGCGCCGGGCACTGCTGCACAGCCTCGCGGAACTGTCCGAAGTGGACGACCCGCGCACCGACCGCTACGAGCGGTTCAGCGAGTTCGGCCACCCCGACCGCCAACGCCGCCTGTAGCCCGGAACCGAAGAAGGGGCCGCCGCCGATGAGCACCGACACCGTCCTGTCCTACGACACCTCCCCGCAGGACCCGTTCGACCGCGCCCTGTCCCTGGCCGAACTGCGCGTGGAAGCCGAACAACTCATCCTCGCGATGGGCCGCCCGGTCCGCCGAGTCCTCCTCCGCGCCGGCCGCAACGAGGTCGAGGTCGACTGGGAAACCGGCCCCACCACCAACGAGCCCGCGCTTGGCGCCACGGCCACGCCTGGAATGTCAGTGGGCCGTGGGACGATGGAGACGGGGGCCGGAGGCCACGCCCCGGCAGCCGCCAACGGCACCGCGGCGGGCGCCGGCACCGGAGGACTCGCCACCGGGGGTCCCGCTGGCACCGGGGGAGCCGCTGCCACTGGGGGAGCCGCCGCCACCGGGGTGGCCCCCGTCACCGTCGCCGTCCGCGCCCCGCTGGTGGGCACGTTCTACGCTGCCCCCAACCCCGGAGCCGCGCCGTTCGTGCAGGTCGGCGACGTGGTCCGGGCCGGGGACCAGGTCGCCATCGTCGAAGCGATGAAGCTGCTCAACCCCATCACCGCCGACCGCTCGGGCAAGGTCACCGCGATCCACGTCGCCGACGGCGAGATGGTGGAGTTCGAGCAGGTCCTCCTGGAACTGGAGCCGGTCGACTGATGTTCGGCAAAGTCCTCGTCGCCAACCGGGGCGAGATCGCGGTCCGGGTCATCCGCACCTGCCGCGAGCTCGGCATCCCCACCGTCGCGGTGTACTCGTCGGCCGACGCGCACGCGTTGCACGTCGCGTTGGCCGACGAGGCCGTGCACATCGGGCCCGCCCAGGCGAAGCAGAGCTACCTCAACATCCCCAACATCATCGGCGCCGCGCTCAAGACCGGCGCGGACGCCGTGCACCCCGGCTACGGGTTCCTGTCCGAGGACCCGTACTTCGCCGAGATCTGCGCCGACCACGGCCTGACCTTCATCGGACCGCCGCCGGAGGTGATGGAAGCCCTCGGCGACAAGTCCACCGCCCGCCAACTCATGAGCAAGGCCGGCCTCCCGCTCCTGCCCGGCACGGTCACACCACTGTCCTCAGTGGACGAAGCCCTGCACGTCGCCGACGGGATCGGCTACCCGGTCGTCCTCAAGGCCTCCGCGGGTGGCGGCGGGCGGGGCATCACGGTCGTGCGCCGCCGGGAGGACCTGCCGCACGCCTACCGCACCACCCGCGCCGACGCCCAGGCGCTGTTCTCCGACCCCTCGGTCTACCTGGAGAAGTACCTGGAACGCGCCCGGCACATCGAGGTGCAGGTGCTCTGCGACGCCCACGGCAACGCCGTCCACCTGGGCGAACGGGACTGCTCGGTCCAGCGCCGCAACCAGAAGCTGATCGAGGAGTCACCCTCCACCGCCGTGGACGCCGACCTGCGCGCGCGGATCGGCGCGGCGGCCGTCGAAGGCGTCAAGTCCGTCGGCTACCGGGGCGCGGGCACGATGGAGTTCCTCCTGGACGAGGACGGGCAGTTCTGGTTCATGGAGTGCAACGCCCGAATCCAGGTCGAACACCCGGTCACGGAAATGGTCACCGGCATCGACCTGATCGCCGAACAACTCCGCGTCGCCGCGGGCCGTCCCTTGTCGTTCACCCAGGACGACGTGGAACTGCGCGGGCACGCCGTGGAGTGCCGGATCAACGCGGAGGACCCGAGTCGGAACTTCGCGCCGACCCCGGGCCGGCTGGACGACCTGCTGCCGCCCGGCGGACCCGGCGTCCGGGTGGACTCGCACTGCGTGCCCGGCGGCACGATCCCGCCGTACTACGACTCGCTGATCGCCAAGCTCGTCGTGTGGGCGGAGGACCGTCCCGCCGCGCTGGCCAGGATGCGGCGCGCGCTGGCCGAGTACCGGATCGCGGGTCCGGGCCTGAGCACCACCGTCGAGTTCCACCGGTGGGTGCTCGACCACCCCGAATTCCGTCGCGGCGGCGTCACGACGGACTTCCTGGCCCGCGTCCGGGAGTGGTAGTCGGGTTACCGCCGGAAGTACGAGGAGGTAAGGACGGGTATCGTGTAAGGTACGACCGCACTACCGATGGTAGGGAATGGGAACACGGGGGTTCCGGCTATTTCCCGCCTCGACTCGGAGGGCGGCTCGGCCGAGATGGACAGCATTCAGGACCCGGCGGACGATCAATTCCTGGAACGCTTGCGCGACTTCTTCGGCGCCGCGCCGGACGGTTTCGACGACCTGGCCTGGAAGGCCGTGCGAGACCAGGTGCGCAGGTCACCGCGCCCGCACGACGACGAGCGGGCGGGCGGGGACTCGGCGGGCTGAGGGGGTGGGCGCTGAGCAGGGGGAGGCTTGGCGTGGGCATGGGGACCACGAGCACGGGAACGACCAGCGTCGGAACGGCCGGCGCAGCTGCGACTGCTGTGGGGACGACAAAACCGCAACGGCGTGGTTCCGCTGCGGTAGGGGGTCGGCAATCCACAACATCGGGAATTGCCGCCGTCGACCTAGTTCTCCGCGAGGAGCTCGCGCAGCCGGTTCAGTATTCGCCGGCGCGTCGGTCCGATCGAACCCCGCGCGATACCGAGCGCGGTGCTGATCTGGTCGTAGCTGGGCGCCGGGTCCTGCAACAGCATTCCCAGCAGGGCCTGGTGCTCGTCGGGCAACTGGCGGACCGCGGTGCCCACGCGGCTGCGCTCCACGTCGGCCAGCAGGACGTCCTCGGGGGTGTCCCCGTCGTCGACGTCGGGTGTGATCGGGTCGGCCACGGGTACCTGTTTGGTGGACCGCATCAGGTGCCGCAACGCCTCCCGGCGAGCGGCGGTGACGATCCACGCGCTGACCCGATCGGGTTCGCGCAGGGACCCGATGTGCTCCACCACCCGCAACCATGTCAACTGCCCGACGTCCTCGCAGTCCGCCGGCGACAGGCCGAAGCTGCGGGCCACCGTCCACACGAGGGGGTTGAACAGCCGGATCAGTTCCTGCCACGCGAGCGCGTCACCCGCGCGGGCACAGGTCACCAGGCACGCCGCGTCGGTTTTCGCGGTCGGGTGCAGCAGGACTGGGCAGGATCCGGGGTGTGGCTCCTGCCTTAAGTCGTGAGGAGTCGCTGTGCTGGACAAGACCACCTCCACCACCTGGAGATTGCTGGCGAAACCCTAGCAGGATCCGTGTCGCACAAGCTACAGACGTTCCTTCTTGTTACAGTGTGTTGCAGTACGGCGTCCCGAACCGCAGACGCGACAGTGATTCGCGTTGGATGGGTCGAGTGGAGCCGGGAGGGGTGAGCATGGTCGGCAGCAACGCGGCGACCGGTCGGGTGCCGTGGCGGGAACGGGTCCGCCTCACCGTGACGAAAGACATCGTGCTCGCGGCGCGGCGGCGGGTAGCCGTGGACGGCATCGAGGGCTTGACCATCCGAGCCGTGTCCCGCGACCTGGGGATGAGCAGCCCCGCCATGTACCGGTACTTCCGCAGCCTGGAAGACCTCACCGACGCCATCGTCCTGGACGTGCTGGACGAGATGACCAGCATGCTAGACGCCGTCGTCGCCCAATCCGCCGGCGAGGAAACCGCCCGCCGCATCGTGCTGGCCAGCCGGGCACTACGGCACTGGGCACTGGACCACGCCTTCGAGTTCCAACTCACGATGGTCACCCCACCCACAGCCGAGGCCGCCAAACCCCGCCTGTCCGACGCGCGCTACCGCTTCGGCAAGGTCTTCGCGGGCCTGTTCGCGAGGTTCCTAGGCGAGCGCGGCGAGCCCCTCCCCGAGGACTCCGCCGCCCTGCTACCCGAGACGATCTCGGAGTTCCGACGCCGCATGGAGCTCCCGGTTCCAGACTCCACCATCGCCCTGTTCCTGCGCTGCTGGGTGCGGCTGTACGGGGTGATCTGCATGGAGGTCATGGGCCAGTTGCAATTCCTGGGCGACCGCGCGGGCGAACTGTTCGAGGCCGAACTGCGATCCCTGGCCGACCTCCTCGGCATGCCCGAACGAGCCCTAGCCCGCTGACCCCGCCCGTCCGCTGACCCCGCTGGCTCGCTGACCCCGCTGGCTCGCTGACCCCGCTGGCTCGCTGACCCCGCTGGCTCGCTGACCCCGCTGGCTCGCTGACCC
>NZ_JBBEGC010000047.1:0-23586 GCF_037401995.1 Saccharothrix sp. CCNWYY140 | reverse complement strand
CGCTGGCTCGCTGACCGCGGTGGCTCGCTGACCGCGCCCGCTCGGTGACCGCGCCTGCTCGCTGACCCCATTGGCCCGGTGGCGGCGCTGGCCGGGTGATCGCGCTGGCCGGGTGATCGCGCTGGCTCGCCGGCCCGCGCTGGCCCGGTCGCCCGCGCTGGCTCGATGATCGCGCTCGCCTGGTGAGCGGGTTCGCCTGGTGAGCGGTCCGCCGGTGTGCAGTGACCGGGTCCGCCCAGTGGCCGCGCCCGCCCGGTGATCGCGGTGGCTTGGTGATCGCGCTCGCTCGGTGGCCGCGTCCGCCCGGTGGCCGCGTCCGCCCGGTGGCCGCGTCCGCCCGGTGGCCGCGCTCGCCCAGTGAGCGCATCTACCCGGTGAGCGGGTTCACCCCGTGACCGCGCCCGGCGACCGCGCCCGGTGGCCGCGCCCAGGGTGGTCGGTCCGGGGACTGTGTCCCGGTGGCCGGGTCCTGAGGGCGGGGGCTGAGGGGCGAGGCTGGGGTTGGGTTCAGGGGGTGCGTTTGGTGGGGACGGGTTTGGAGGGCGTTCAGGGGGTCTTGTGGGCCTGGGCGGTGTTGCTGGTCGTTCAGGTTGCCGTGCCGCCCCCGTCCGCCGTTCCTAATTACGGTATCGCGTGAGATCCCCGAAAGTTGCAGATCGCGCATGTCACACGATCGGGTGCTCGTCGTGATGGTCCGTTGGTCACCGCGGGCAGGGGGCGGTGGCGTTAGATGGTGATGGCGCTGTCGCCGTCTACTTGTTGGGCGTGGTCGTCGTCGAACCAGTGGCCGCCTTCTCCCAGGTAGCGGAAGCGGTGGGTGCCGGGGGGCAGGATCACTGTTACCGAGCGGGTGCCGTCGCGGCGGGGGACGAGCTCGTGGATTCCTGGGGTCCAGTTGTTGAACGAACCCACGACGCTGACCGGGCCGTCGGGGGCGTTTGCCGGCAGTGAGAAGGTCACCCGGCGTTTTGGTCCGAACAAGCGCGTGCTGCGGAGCATTGTCCTCCCTCGGTGGTCGACGACGCGTGCGGTCGATCTTGTGGGGTCTGGCGGCACCCTAGCGTTCCGGGGCTACGTCGGTGTTTCAAGTGGACGGTCGCACGGTTGAGTGGCCCACGATCGGGCGAATGGTGAGGGAGAGACGGATCACAAAGCTGCACGTGCTGCAAAGTTGCAGTGTGTGCAGGTTTCTTCGTAACCTGTTCGGGTGAAGAGTGAGCCGGGGTTGCGTGACCGCAAGAAGCGGCTCACCCGAGCTGCACTGTGTCGGGCGGCCGTGGCGTTGGCCGCTGAGCGCGGGCTGGATCATGTGACTGTCGAGGACATCAGTGCCGCTGCCGACGTCTCGCCGCGCACGTTCTTCAACTACTTCTCCAGCAAGGAAGAGGCCGTTGTCGGGCCGGACCCCGAGGTGGGGGCGCGTCTGCGGGACCGGGTCGTCGGGCAGCCCGCCGGAGTTAGCGCGGTTGGTGCGGTCAAAGCGGCGCTGATCGACGAGGTGGCCGAGAACCTTGCCGACGACCGGGAGTTGTGGTTGCTGCGCATGAAGGTCGTGCAGCAGCACCCAGACCTGCTCGCGCGGGCGTTCGCGGGTGGTGAGGACGTGGAGCGCCGGCTCGCCGAAGGGGTTGCACAAAGGGTCGGTCGGGGCTCGGACGAGGTTTATCCGATGTTGCTGGCCGCCGCCGCGGGCGCCGCGTTCCGGGTCGCGGTCACTCGCTGGTCCACAGTGGACGAACCGCTGGAGGCCCTGCTCGGGGAGGCGTTGGACCTGCTCGCCGCCGGTCTGGCCGACCCGCCCAAGTCGTGACGAAAAGAAAGAACCGGAAAAGAGAGAATCGAGGGGGGAAGATGTCCGCTGAGACGACCGAGCAGCACGAACGGGACGAACAGCACGAGCAGACTGCGAAGCGCAAGGACGTGGTGCAGGCCATGTCGGGGCTGATGCTCGGCATGTTCATGGCCATCCTGGCGTCGACCATCGTGTCCAACGCGCTGCCGCGCATCATCGCCGACCTGCACGGGTCGCAGTCGGTCTACACCTGGGTGGTCACCACCGAGTTGCTGGCCATGACCGCGACCGTCCCGCTCTGGGGCAAGCTGGCCGACCTCTACAGCCGCAAGCTGCTGATCCAGCTCTCCCTCGGCATGTTCGTGGTCGGCTCGCTGATCGCGGGCTTCTCGCCCAACGTCGAAGTGCTCATCGCCAGCCGCGTCGTGCAGGGCCTGGGCGCGGGTGGCATGACGGCGTTGGCCACGATCGTGATGGCGGCCATGATCCCGCCGCGCGACATGGGCAAGTACGCGGGTCTGTTCGGCGCGGTCTTCGGGGTCGGCACGGTCGCCGGGCCGCTGATCGGCGGTGTCATGGTCGACACCTCCTGGCTGGGTTGGCGGTGGTGCTTCTTCATCGGTGTGCCGTTCACGTTGGCGTCGATCTTCCTGCTCCAGCGCACCCTGCACCTGCCCGTGGTCCGGCAGGAGGTGAAGATCGACTGGCTGGGCGCGGCGCTGATCGTGTCCGGCGTGTCGACGCTGCTGGTGTGGACGACCTTGGCGGGCAACCAGTTCGAGTGGGTGTCCGGCTGGTCGGCGCTGATGGTCGTCGGCGGCCTGGTGCTGCTGGCGCTGGCCGTGTGGGTGGAGTCGCGGGCGGCGGACCCCATCGTGCCGCTGTCGATCTTCGCCAACCGGACGGTGTCGCTGACCACGCTGGCCAGCGCGCTGGTGGGCGTGGCGATGTTCGGCGGCACGGTGTTCCTGTCGCAGTACTTCCAGATCGGCCTGGGCAAGACGCCCACGCAGGCCGGGTTGATGAGCCTGCCGCTGATCTTCGGCCTGCTGGTGTCCTCGACGGTCGCCGGCGGTCTGATCACCAAGTTCGGGCGCTGGAAGGTGTTCCTGGTGGCGGGCGGCGCGGTCATGGTCGGCGGCATGGTGCTGCTGGCCACCATCGACGCGCGGACCAGTGTGTTCGTGGTGTCGGTGCACATGGCCGTGCTGGGTGTCGGTGTCGGCATGCTGATGCAGAACCTGGTGCTCGTCGCGCAGAACGACGTCCCCGCGAAGGACCTGGGCGCGACCACGTCCACGCTCACGTTCTTCCGATCGCTGGGCGGCGCCATCGGCGTGTCGGTGCTGGGGGCGGTGCTGGCCAACAAGGTGACCAGCCTGTCCGCGGAGAAGTTCGGCCCGGCGGTGGGTGGCGGGACCAACGAGGTGCCCGACCTGAGCAAGCTGCCGCGTGAGGCGTTGGTGATCATCCAGGACATCTACGCGACCGCCACCGCCGAGCTGTTCCTGATCGGGGCCCCGATCGCCGGGCTGGCGTTGGTGGCGGTGCTGTTCATCAAGGAGAAGCCGCTCAAGACGCAGAGTGGTGACGAGCGTCTGGCGGCCGAGCTGGCCGGGAGCCACTAGGTCGTTGGCCCAGGCCGGCGGTTGACCAGCGGTCTAAGTTATGCCGCATGACCCGACCGCCTGGACTGCGGGAACGCAAGAAGCTCGCGACCCGTACCGCGCTGGCCGACGCCGCGCTCCGGTTGTGCCTGGAGCGCGGCGTCGACGGCGTGACGGTCGAGCAGGTGGCGCACGAGGCCGGGGTCTCCCTGCGCACGTTCTTCAACTACTTCTCCTCGAAGGAGGAGGCGGTCGTCGCGGGTGACGTGGCGACCGCGGAGGCTTTCGTCCGGGCGTTCGGCGAGCGACCGGCGGACGAGCCGGTGTTGGAGGCCCTGCGCCGGGCGCTGGTGGACATCCTTCCGGAGCACGTGGACCGGGCGAAGCTGGAGCAGTTGAGGTTGTTGCGTCGGACGCCCACGCTGCTGCCGGCTCAGCTGGCCGCGTTCCACGCGCAGGAGCGGGCGTTGGCGGGGGTGGTGGGGGAGCGGGTGGGGGTGGATCCGGCGGCCGACCTCTATCCGGTGATGTTCGCGGCGACCGTGATGGCGTCGGTGCGCGTGGTGGTCACGCAGTGGCTGGATACCGGCGACCAGCGTCCGTTGGCCGACCTGGTCAACGTGATGATCGACCAGTTGGACACCGGGTTTCGTCGGTAAGAGCTTGTCAGTCCCAGGCCACGGGCAGGCTGTGGACGCCGTAGACGAGCATGTCGCTGCGCAGTGGGACTTCTGTGGCCGGTAGGTCCAGGCGCAGGTTGGGTAGGCGGCGGAGCAGTTCGGTGAAGCCGACGGCCATTTCCACTCGTGCCAGTTGTTGGCCCAGGCATTGGTGGATGCCGTGGCCGAATGCCAAGTGGGAAACGCGGGTTCGGGACACGTCCAGCTGGGTGTGGTCGCCGTAGGTGCGGGGGTCGCGGTTGGCTACCGGGACGTTGATGAGCACCGTTTCGTCTGCCGGGATCCGAACGCCCGCGACCTCGACCTCTTCCAGCGTGGTGCGCACTGGACCCAGGTGGACGATCGACAGGTAGCGCAGCAGTTCTTCCACGGCGCTGTCGATGAGGGACGGGTCGGTGCGGAGCTTGTCCAGTTCTTCCGGGTGTTCCAGCAGGGCGAAAGTGCCCAGGGCGAGCATGTTCGCCGTTGTCTCGTGGCCGGCGATCAGGAGCAGCAGGGAGATACCCACCAGCTCGTCGTCGGTCAGGTCCGGTGCGGAGGTGATCAGGCCGGACAGGAGGTCGTCCGTCGGCTCCTTGCGCTTGGACCGGATGAGGGTGTGCATGAAGGCGCGTAGTTCGTCTGCGGCCCTGACGACGTCCTCCGCCGGGGCGCTGAGGCGCAGGAGGGTGCTCGACCGTTCCTGGAACTGGGCGCGGTCTTCGTAGGCGACACCCAGGAGTTCGCAGATCACCAGGGACGGCACCGGGAGCGCGAAGGCCTGCACCAGGTCGGCCTTGGTGCCGTTGGCCAGCATGGCGTCCAGGTGTTCGGTGACGATCTCCTGGATGCGCGGGGTGAGCTGGCGCATCCGGCGCACGGTGAACTGGCCGGTCAGGAGCCTGCGGTAGCGGGTGTGCTCGGGGGCGTCCATCGCGATGAAGTTGCCCGCGCGGACGGCCGGGTCGGTCATCCGCCGCCGCAGGGTCTCGGGCAGTTTGCGGAGCACCCGTTCGCTGCGGAAGCGGTCGGAGCTGAACCTGGGGTCCGCCAGCACGGCACGGGATTCCTCGTGGCCGGTGATCAGCCAGGCGGTGTCGCCGTCGCCCATCGTCACCTGGTGCACGGGGCCCCGCGCGCCCATCTCGGTCAGGCGGGTCGACGGGTCGAACGGGCAGCCGGGGGTGCGCTCGGTGTACTCGGCCGGCAGTCGCAGGGCCAGGCGGTCCTGGCTGGGTCCCCGGGAGGCGGTGGGGCTGGTCATCCGCGCGTCCTGTTCCCGACCCGGTGGCGTGAGCGGGTCGTTGCTCAGGGTGTTGGTAACCCACGGTACCGACGAACCTGCACGGCGTGCACGTTTATTCCTGGGGAAACTTGCACGTTGAGCAAGTTTGATAGATGCTTGTGCTAAGCAAGCATTCGGGAGGTCGGCGTGGACCCCAACGGTGAGCTGGTCGACCGGCTCCGCGACCTGATGAAGGTCGTGCGGCGGCTCAAGCAGGAGAGCACCGGCCACTACCCGGCCGTGCCGACCGGGCTGGTCGCCACCTTGACCTTGATCGACCGGTCGAGCGGGTGCCACGCCAAGGAACTGGCGCTGCGCACCGGCCTGGACCAGTCGACGGTCAGCCGCGCGGTGGGCACGCTCGTCGCGCACGGGCTGGTGGAACGCCGCGCCGACCCGGACGACGGGCGGGCCGGCGTGCCGGCCGTCACCGACGCCGGGCACGCCGTGCTGGAGCAGGCCCGCGGGTGGTACGACGACCTGCTCTCCCGAGCGCTCGCCCACTGGGAACCGGCCGAGGTGGACGCGGTCAACGCGGCCCTGGGCCGGCTCACCGCCGATGTCGAAGCCGCGTTGGAGGCAAGCTGATGACGAGCACCCGGGAGCGGGTCGAAGCAGTGCCGATGAGCCACCGGCAGATCATGGAGGCGCTCAGCGGGCTGCTGCTCGTGCTGTTCGTGGCGATGCTCAGCGGCACGGTGGTGTCGACCGCGCTGCCGCAGATCATCGGCGCGCTGGACGGGTCGCAGGCGCAGTACACGTGGGTGGTCACCGCGACCCTGCTCGCCGCCACCGCCAGCACGCCGGTCTGGGGCAAGCTCGCCGATCTGTTCGACAAGAAAACGATCGTCCAGGTCGCGATCGTTGTGTTCGCGATCGGTTCGATCATCAGCGGGTTCGCGCAGTCGGCGGAGCAGTTGATCGCCGCGCGGGCGTTCCAGGGGATCGGTGTCGGCGGGTTGCAGGCGTTGGTGCAGGTGGTGATCGCGGCGATGATCCCGCCCCGCGAACGCGGCCGGTACAACGGCTACCTGGGCGCGGTGATGGCCGTGGCGACGGTCGGCGGACCGTTGCTGGGTGGTCTGATCGTGGACACGTCCTGGCTGGGCTGGCGGTGGTGCTTCTTCATCGGCGTGCCGGTGGCGCTGATCGCGCTGGTGGTGTTGCAGGCGACGCTGAAGGTGCCGTCCGCGCGGCGGACCGGCGTGAAGATCGACTACCTGGGCGCGGGGCTGATCGCGGCCGGCGTGTCGCTGCTGCTGGTGTGGATCTCGTTCGTGGACGGCTCGTTCGCCTGGATCTCGTGGCAGAGCGGCGCGATGGTCGGCGGGTCGGCGCTGCTGCTGGCGCTGGCGGTGTTCGTCGAGTCGCGGGCGCCGGAACCGGTGGTGCCGCTGGGGATCGTCCAGCAGCGGACCACCGCGCTGGCGATCCTGGCCAGCGTCGCGGTGGGCATGGCGATGTTCGGCGGCGCGGTGTTCCTGGGCCAGTACTTCCAGATCGGGCGCGGCTACACGCCCACCGAGGCCGGGTTGCTGACCATCCCGATGATGGCGGGCGTGCTGGGCGCGTCGGTGGTGAGCGGGCGGCTGATCACCCGCAGCGGGCGGGTCAAGCCCTACATCGTGACCGGCGCGGTCGTGCTGGTGGCCGGGTTCGCGCTGCTGGGCGTGGTGGACCACGAGACGTCGCTGGTGTTCGTGGGCGGCGCGATGCTGCTGGTGGGCGCCGGGGTCGGCATGAGCATGCAGAACCTGGTGCTGGCGGTGCAGAACACCGTGCCGCTGCGGGACATCGGCGCGGCCAGCGCGACCGTCGCGTTCTTCCGGTCGCTGGGCGGCACGATCGGCGTGTCCGTACTGGGTGCGGTGCTGGCGCGGGACGTCGCCGACCGGATCGCCGGCGGGCTGCGCGAAGCCGGTATCCCGGCGAGCGGGACCGGTGGCGGCAGTCTCAACCTCAACGCGTTGCCGGAGTCGGTGCGGCACATCGTGCGCGCGGCCTACGGCGACTCCACCGGGCACGTCTTCACCATCTCGGCGTGCATCGCCGTGGTCGGAGTGGTGGCGGCCCTGCTGCTCAAGCCGATCGTCCTGCGCTCCAGCCTGGACCTCGACCGCAAGTGACCCGCGGGTTGGACCTCGTGGTGGGCCGTGGGCGAGGATGGCCGCGATGGCCGCGATGGCCGCCGAGACCCGATTGGGCGCACCGTGACGAAGGTCGGACTGGGCACGATCGCCCGGGAGTGGGGACGGATCGGGTGCATCGGGTTCGGTGGTCCGCCCGCGCACATCTCGCTGCTGCGCGACCTGTGCGTGACGCGGCGCAAGTGGCTGGACGAGGCCGAGTTCGAGCACGGCATCGCGGCCACCAACCTGCTGCCCGGACCGGCGTCGACGCAGCTGGCGATCCTGTGCGCGTGGCGGCTGCGCGGCACGGCGGGCGCGCTGGTGGGCGGGTTCTGCTTCATCGTGCCCGGACTGGTGGTGATCCTCGCGCTGGCCGCGCTGTTCCTGGCCGCCGACCCGCCCGCGTGGGTGACCGGTGCGGCGGCGGGCGCGGGCGCGGCGGTGCCGGCGGTGGCGCTGCACGCGGCGTGGGGCCTGGTGCCGGGCAGTTGGAAGCGGGTCACCGAGCGGGCCGGGCGGTTGCGGTGGGTCGCCTACCTGGTCGCCGGGGCCGTCGCGGCGGCGGTGACCGGGCCGTGGCTGGTGCTGGTGCTGCTGGTCGCCGGGTTGGTCGAAGTGTCGGTGCACGCGCCGTCGGGACGGCGGGCGTGGCCGATCGTGCTCGCGCTGCCGGCGACCGGCGGGGGACTGCTCGGCGTGGCGTGGGTGGCGACCAAGGTCGGCGCGCTGTCCTACGGCGGCGGGTTCGTGATCATCCCGCTGATGCAGCGCGACGCCGTCCACACCTACGGCTGGATGACCGACGCCCAGTTCCTCAACGCCGTGGCGCTGGGCCAGATCACGCCCGGACCGGTCGTGCAGACCGTCGCCGTGGTCGGGTACGCCGCCGCCGGGCTGGTCGGCGGGCTGCTGGCCAGCGTGGTCGCGTTCGCGCCGTCGTTCCTGTTCGTCATCTTCGGCGGGCCGCGGCTGGAACGCCTGCGGGACAACAGGAAGGCCCAGGCGTTCCTCACCGGCGCGGGCGCGGCGGCGATCGGCGCGATCGGCGGGTCCACGCTGCCGCTGGCCCTGTCGCTGCACGAGCCGTGGCAGTTCGCGGTGCTGGGCGGCGCGGTGCTGTGGCTGCTGGTGCTGCGGCGCGGGGTGGTGTCGGCGCTGCTGGTGGCCGGGGTCGCGGGGGCGTTGATCAGCCTGCTGTGACGCTGCCGTGGTAGAAGTACTCGCCCAGGCCCACGGTGAACATCAACAGCCCGTACAGGGCGTGCTCCACCGACACCACCAGCAGTGACCGCGTCTGGCGGTAGCGGGAGGCGAAGATCCAGCCGCCCGCGGCCGACAGCACGACCGCGACCCAGTTGCCGAACGCGATGTGCGCGAACCCGAAGGCCAACGCGCTGGCCGCCGCCGTCCCGGTCGGGCCGAACACCGGTTCGTAGCGGTGGAACAGGAAGGCGCGGAACAGCAGTTCCTGCGGGTACACGCTGAGCAGCGGGTAGAGCACGATCAGCAGCACCCACAGCAGCGGCCGTTCGCGCGGCAGGACCAGCAGCGTCGCCGGGGTGAGGACGGCGACCGCCGCCACGCACCCCGCCGCCGTGAGCGTCCAGAGCGTGAGCATGGGCCGCCACTGCGCCTTGAGCGCCTCGGCACGCCAGAACGAGCGCCGGTCGAACCCCGTGCGCAGGAGGTGCCACACCGCCGCCGCGCCCAGCACCAGCAGCACCGGGATCGGGCTCGTGCCGCGCCACAGCAGGGTGTAGGCGACGACCAGGCCGAAGAACACGACCGCGAACTCGGTGCGCAAGTACCAGCGGGATGCGGGTTTCAGCCGTACCGGAACGGACACGGGCCGAACGCTACCGACCGGCGGGTGGCGCGCGGGTTAAAGCGACGTGTCGGACGTGTTCCGCAAGGATCGGAGCGGAAGGTGCATGTGCACCGTTAGCATCGCCCCACCCCCGGTGGTGCCGGGGGCGAAGGGGGACGGTGGGGATGACGACCGGGGAGGTCCCGGCCGCACAGCTCGTGGGCGAGGACGTGGAGGTCGTCGGCGCCCGGGTCACCGGTGTGCTCGACCTGACCGACGCGCCACCGCGCACGCTGCGGTTCGTGCGCTGCCGGTTCGACGAGCCACCCGTGCTCAGCGGGGCGTCGGTGCGGGGTCTGGAGTTCCACGGGTGCGAGCTGCCCGGCCTGGACGCGCGGCGGCTGCGGTGCCGGGGTGACGTGGTGCTGGCGGGCACGGTGGTGGCCGGTGTGGTGGAGCTGGGCGACGCCGAGGTGGGCGGCGAACTGTCGTTCGAGGACAGTCGGGTCGGCGCGGTGGTCGCGCGGCGGCTGTGCGTGGGCGGTGACGTGCGCCTGGCGGGCGCGGTGCTGGGCGAGGTCGACGACGTGTCCCTGGACCTGCGGGGCGCGCGGGTCGGCGGTGGCGTCCTGGGCGAGAACGAGTTCCGCATCGGCGTCACGGCCGAGGGCGCGGTGCTGCTCGGCGACGCCCGGCTGGGCGGTGCGCTGTGCCTGCGCCAGTCGCGGTGGGGAGCCCTGGACGCCGACCGTTCCCGCGTGGTCGGCGACGTCGACCTGACCGAGGCCCAGGTCCGCTCGCTGTCGGTGGTCGGCGCGTCGGTGGGCGGGTCGCTGGTCCTGGGCGCGGCCCAGGCCGAGGAGGTGTCGCTGGACCGCGTCCGGGTGGCCGGGCACGTGCACCTGGCCTTCGCTCTGGTGCGTTCGGGCGTGACGCTCGTGGACGCGAGGATCGGCGGTGACCTGCGGGCGTCCCGGGCCGAGCTGCGCGACCTCGTCGGCACGCGCGCGAAGATGACGGGTGACGTGGACTTGGGGCAGGTGCGCGGCGAGGGTTCCGTGCGACTGTCCGCTTCGGACGTGGGCGGCAGCCTGGACCTGGCCGGCGCGAACCTGGCGGGCGTGCTGGACCTCAGCGCAGCGCGCATCGGGGACGAACTGAAGATGGGCGACTTGGCGGTCGAGGGCACCGTCGACCTGTCGGGTGCGTCTGTGCGCTGCCGCGTGGACCTGCGCGGGGCGCATTTGGGCGCGAGTCTGAACGCGTGCGGCTTGGTGACCCGGGACCTGCGGTTGGCGGTGGAGGACCCACCACAAGGCCGGGTGGACCTCCGCGACGCCCGCTGCGCCACTTTGCGTGACAACGGCGCGTTCTGGTGCGCCCGCGGCGGCGTGGACTTCACCGGCTTCGACTACCGCCGCTTGGAGCCGCGGTTGGCCGACCGGGCAGCCGTCCGCCGCCGCCTGTCCCAACTCGGGAAGGCCGCCGTCGGCTTCACGCCGGACGCGTACGACCGGCTGGCGGAGGTGCTGCGGTCGGAGGGGCAGGAGGCGGGGGCGGCGGCGGTGCTGGTGGAGAAGCATCGGCTGCACTACGCCGAGCGGGCGCGGTCGGCGGGGTGGGCCGGGCCGGCGGTGACGGCGTGGAGTTCGGTGGTGCGGTCGCTGACGGGGTACGGGTACCGGATGGGGCGCGGGGTGGCGACGTTGCTGGCGGTGGCCGCGTTGGTGGTCCTGCTCGTGCCTTAATGGCCGCCGCAGCATTCGTGGGGGTCGGGGGACTCGATGGGTCGCAGGACGCCGCCCGCCGCGCGTTCCACCAGCAGCACCAGGCGGCCGTCCATGAGCGTCGGACGGAGGAATGCCTGGGTGTCCACCAGGTCGGAAGCCGCAACCGGGACACCGACACCCACGACCTCCTCCACCGCCGACTCCGCCACGATCGCGCCCGCCGCGTGGACGCCGGTCAACGCGTCCTGGCCGGGGAACCGGATGCACCGGCCCTCCGCCGGCGGCCCCTCGACCTCCTCGGCCCGGCCGCCCAGCACCAGCCCGTCCCGAGGCCCGGTGACGAGCGCGGTCACGGCGAGGCGGGACACCGGGGTCGAGCAGTCCACGGTGGTGAAGGCCAGGGTGGGCCGGAAAGGGGCCAGGGCGGCCAGGAGCAGTGCGTCCGCGTGCGCGGCGCGGTGCCCGAGGGGTTCCGCGGGCACCGCGTGCAGCCACCAGCTCATACGACGTCGATGAACACCGGGTTCGCGTAGAACCACAGGTCCGTCCACGGGTCGGCGTCGCCGACCACGTCCATCACCGGGCCGCCGTCGGAGGTCAGGCGGTTGCCGTCCGAGCCGCGCAGGCGCAGGTAGAAAGCGTTGTCCACGTTCCGGAACGTGTGTGTGAAGCGGACGGTCCCGCGAGCGGTCCGGGCGACCTCGAAGGTCTTGAGGACCGAGGTGTGCGGGGCCGAGAAGGAGTCGCGGTCGGCGGTCGGGCCGGTCACCGGGCCGCCGATCAGGTCCACCTTCGCCAGGCGCGGGATCGAGCCGCCGAAGTTGGGGCGCATCGCCAGGCGCACCTCGATGGTGACCTCGACGTCGGCGCCGCGGGTGACGAAGGTCCGGCCGCCGACCGTGACGCCCCGGCCGTCGAGGTCCGACCGGACCCGCAGGTCCAGGCCGTCCACCAACCGGCCGTGCACGGCCAGCACCTTGCCGCCCTGCAACCCGCGCATGACGTCCACATAGGACCGCGACGCCGCGCCGACCAGGGTCGAGCTGTAGAAACCGGGCCAGTAGTCCCCGTAGACCTGGGGCTTGCCGGTGTCGACGGGTGCGCCGCGGGTGCCGGTGGTGTTGTGGTCGCCGGTGCCGGGGGCGAAGGTGTCGAGGTGGTTCTGGTGGCTGTCGGAGGTCGCGGTGACCCACCACGGCCTGCCCTCGGCCAGCAGCGAGTCCCACAGGCCGCCGACCTTCGCGGTCATCCAGTCGAACCCGCCGTACGTGCGGTACGGGTTCTCGGTGGCCGTGGGGGCGTAGCCGGGGAAGCTGTCCTGGTTGGGGGAGGCCTCGTAGAAGCCGCGCGCGCCCGCGCGGCCCGTCGCCAGGCCCGCCGCCTGGTGACCGGGCGCGCCCTCCATGCCGACCGCGACGCCCGGCGCCGCGTCCCGCCAGCCCCGGATCTCGTGCGGGCTGTCCACACCGCGCCGGGCCGGGTGGTTGGCGAACATCAGCGCGATCTCCGTGCGGCCGGACAGCACCTGGGCCTCCAGGTAGCGCAGCGCCGCCAACGCGTACGGCTCACCGTCCGCGCTGGTCGCGCGGGCGATCAGGCCCTTGCCGCCGCGGTCGACGGGCGTGGAGAGCACACCGCCGTCGTAAGCCGCCTCGAACGCCCGCAGGATGTCCACGGTGGACCGGCCCGGCGGCAGGAACACCGTCGCGTGCTCGGCGCCCGGGATGTTCCACTCCAGGCCCTGGTAGACCAGGGTGCCGCGGTGCTGCGCGCGGGCCTTCTCGATGTCGGGCGCGACGAGGTCGACGGAGAACTTCTGGTGCGCCACGCCGCCGTGGTCGGTGATCACGACCCAGTCCAGGCCGTGCTCGCGGGCCTTGGCGACCTGCTGGGCGACCTCGTACTGGCCGTCGGGGGAGTACTTGGTGTGGATGTGGTGGTCGCCCGCGAACCAGCGGTCCCGCGCACCCCACGGGTTGACCGGGCGGCGGTCCTCGTGCGCGGCGGCGGGGCCGGCCAGCGCGGTGGTTCCCGCGGCGGCGATCCCCAGGCCGGCCAGGAACCTGCGGCGCGCGACCGACAACGGTCGGTCGTCCTCGTCCTCGTGCCACTCGGCGGCTTCGTGGTGGTGGTGGTCGTGGTCATGCGACATTTGCGCGACTCCCGGTGTCCGACGGCGCCCGCGCAGGAGTATTCGTGGGGTCTTCGGCGGCCGGCGCGGGTGGAAGCGCGAACATGGGGTGAACTCCCGGTGTGGGGAGCCTCGCGCTGAGGCCCGGCGGACCGGCGAGCACACTGAAGGACGTGGAAGGCAAACGCAGGCGTGGTGAGCTGCGCATCTACCTGGGCGCTGCGCCCGGTGTGGGTAAGACGTTCGCCGTGCTGGGGGAAGCGCACCGCCGCCGTGAACGGGGCACCGACGTGGTGGTCGGGCTCGTCGAGACGCACGGGCGCGAGAAGACCGCCGAGCTGCTCACGGGTCTAGAAGAGGTGCCACGGCGGGTGCTGCGGCACAAGGGCGTCGAATTCGCCGAGATGGACGTGGACGCCGTGCTCGCCCGTGCGCCCGAGGTCGCCGTAGTGGACGAACTCGCCCACACGAACATCCCCGGCTCACGCAACACCAAACGCTGGCAAGACGTCGAAGAGCTGCTGGATGCGGGCATCGACGTGCTGTCCACGGTCAACGTGCAGCACCTGGAGTCCCTTAATGACGTCGTCGAGCGCATTACGGGCGTCCGCCAGCAGGAGACCGTGCCCGACGAGGTGGTGCGGCGGGCGGAGCAGGTCGAACTGGTCGACATCACGCCCGAGGCGCTGCGTCGGCGGCTCGCGCACGGCAACGTCTACGCCGCCCACAAGATCGACGCCGCCCTGGGCAACTACTTCCGGGTCGGCAACCTCACCGCGTTGCGCGAGCTGGCCCTGCTGTGGGTGGCCGACCAGGTCGACGTCGACCTCCTGCACTACCGCCACGAGCAGCGCATCACCGACACGTGGGAGACCCGCGAACGGGTCGTGGTGTCGGTCAGCGGCGGTCCCGAGAGCGAGACCCTCATCCGGCGCGCCCGCCGGATCGCGGCCCGGGCCGGCGCGGAGCTGCTGGTCGTCCACGTCCTGCGCGGCGACGGGCTGACCGGCGTCTCGCCGCAGTCGCTGGCACGGGCGCGCAAGGTCACCGACGACGTGGGCGCGACCTTCCACACCGTCGTCGGCGACGACGTGCCGACCGCCCTGCTGGAGTTCGCGCGCGGCGCCAACGCGACCCAGCTCGTGCTCGGCACGTCCCGGCGCTCGCGGCTGGCGCGGGTGTTCGACGAGGGCATCGGCGCGGCGGTGATCCAGGCGTCCGGGCCGATCGACGTGCACATGGTCACCCACGACGAAGCCCGGCGCGGACCCCGCTGGCGGGTCGGCCGCAGCCCGTTGACCCGCACCCGGGTGCTGCTGGGGTGGCTGCTGGCGGTGCTGTTGCCGTTCGCGGTCACCGGGGTGGGCGTGGCCTCGCGCGAGGAGCTGACCTTCTCCACCGACCTGCTCGGCTTCTTCCTGGTCACCGTGGTGGTGGCGCTGGTGGGCGGGCTGGGGCCGGCGGTCGGCGCGGCCCTGCTCGGCGCGGGCTTGCTCAACTTCTTCTTCACCGCCCCTTACTACAGCCTCGCCGTGGCCACGCCGGAGAACCTGGTCACGCTGGTGGCGATGCTGGTCGTGGCCGTGCTGGTGGCCCTGGTGGTGGACCGCGCCGCGCGGCTGGGCGAGCAGGGCGCGCGGGCTCGGACCGAGGCCGCGCTGCTGGCCTCCTACGCCCGCACCGTCCTGACCAGCCCGTACCCGCTGGCCCGGCTGCTGTCGAAGGTGCGGGAGAACTTCGCGCTGGAGTCGGTGGCCCTGCTGGAGCGCCGCGACGGCGGCTGGGAACGGGTCGCGTGCGTCGGGCCGCGACCGTGCGAGGACCCCGACGACGCCGACGTGGACGTGCCGGTGACCGGTGACGTGCACCTGGCGCTGCGCGGCCGGACCCTGCCCGCGAGCGACCAGCGGGCCCTGGAAGCCGCCGCCGGGCAGGCGCTGATGGCGCTGCGGCAGCAGCGGATGGCCGCCGAGACCGCCGACGCCCAGCGCCGCGCCGCGACCACCGAGCTGCGCACCGCCCTGCTCTCCGCCGTCGGCCACGACCTGCGCACCCCGCTGACCTCGATCAAGGCCTCGATCGGCAGCCTGCGCGCGCAGGACATCGAACTGTCCGAAGAGGACACCGGGGAGCTCCTGGAGGCCATCGAGGTCTCCGCCGACCGGCTCACCGGCCTGGTGGACAACCTGCTCGACTCGTCCCGCCTGGCCACCGGCGCGGTCGCGCCGCTGCTGCGGGCGGTGACCTACGACGAGGTCGTGGCGCGGGCGCTGGCCGGCATCGACGACCGGCGGTCGGTGGCGGTGGACGTCTCCGAGGGCCTGCCGGCCGTGCTCGCCGACTCCGGCCTGCTGGAACGGGTCGTCGCGAACGTCGTCGACAACGCCCTGCGGCACGGCCGGCTGACCCCGCGCCGCGTGGTCGACGTGGACGGCGACGGCGCCATCAGCGCCGACGAGCCGGAGATCGCCGTGCGGGCCAGCGCCCACGGCGACCGCGTCGAGCTGCGGGTGGTCGACCACGGGCGCGGACTGCCCAAGAACACCGCGGAGGCCGTGTTCGCGCCGTTCCAGCGGCTGGGGGACCGGGACAACACGCCCGGTGTCGGGCTGGGGCTCAGCGTGGCCAAGGGTTTCGTGGACGCGATGGGCGGGTCGATCGCCGCCGAGGACACACCCGGCGGCGGACTGACCATCGTGATCTCCCTGCCGGTCGCGGAGATGGCGGTCGCATGACCACCGTGTTGGTCGTGGACGACGACCCGCTCATCGTGCGCTCCTTACACATCACGCTCACCGCGCACGGGTTCGACGTGCTGACGGCGGCGGACGGGGCGTCGGCGTTGCAGGCGCTTCCCGGTGCGGACGTGGTCGTGCTGGACCTCGGGTTGCCCGACCTGGACGGGATCGCGGTGATCGGGTCGGTGCGCGAGCGGTCGACCGTGCCGATCGTGGTGCTGTCCGCGCGGGTGGACTCGGCGGACAAGGTGGCGGCGCTGGACGCGGGCGCGGACGACTACGTGACCAAGCCGTTCGGGGTGGACGAGCTCCTGGCCCGGCTGCGGGCGGCGGTCCGGCGGACCACCTCGCGCCCGACCGGTGAACCACCCGTGCACACGGCGTCGTTCACCATCGACCTGACCGCCAAGCGCATCCACCGCCCCGACGGCGACGTGCACCTGACCCGGACCGAGTGGGCGCTGCTGGAGGTGCTCGTGCGCGCGGGCGGCGAGCCGGTGGCAGGTCGAGAGCTGCTGGCGAAGGTGTGGGGCGCCGGCCACGAGGACGCCGGCCACTACCTGCGCGTCTACCTGGCGCAATTACGCCGCAAACTGGAGCCGGAACCGTCACGCCCACGGCACCTGATCACCGAACCCGGCCGGGGCTACCGCTTCCAACCGTGAACCGCGTGTGACACCGGGCCGGTGGGCCGGTCGGAGTCGGCGGGACCGACCCGGTGTGAGCACGCTTGCGTGTGGTCGGGTGGAAGGGGGAGTACCCGACGCACCAGGTGGTCGTGTGGCCACGGGGCCGGGTTCCACGGTGTGTCCTGCGTCACTGCTTTATCCGCGAACACTTCGGGATCCCGCTGAACCGGACGGAACACCGGCCTCGTAGAGCAGTCGCGGAGCCGGGGCGGCTCCCGTTCGGCGACGGCACCGGAGAACCCCGGGTGGCCTGGCAGGGCTGCGCCGTCGACGGACGCGGGGGCCGAGGGTCCGCATCACCCTCGGCCCCCGGTATTTCCGTGGAGAACCCACCTCGGCAGCACCCATACTGCCGCTCGTGCACCCGTCCCGCAGCAAAGCCGACCTCGTGGCCGCCGTCGAGTCCGGCGAGCGCCTCCGCTTCCTGTTCTTCTGGAACCAGAACACACCGGGCGCCACCGTGCACAAGGGCTGCCTGAGCCAGTGGTACCCGTCCCCGTTCACCGCGGAGGGCCACACCTTCGCCACCGCCGAGCACTACATGATGTGGCGCAAGGCCGTGCTGTTCGACGACGACGAGACCGCGAGCCGCATCCTGGCCGCCGGGCACCCCCACGCGGCCAAGGACCTGGGTCGCCGGGTGCGGGGGTTCGACCTGGCCACCTGGGAGGCCGAGCGCTTCGGCATCGTGGCCGAGGGCAGCACCCTGAAGTTCGCCTCGACCCCGGCCCTGCGCGAGTACCTGCTGGGCACGGGCGCGCGGGTCCTGGTGGAGGCGAGCCCGCTGGACCGCGTGTGGGGCATCGGCCTGACCGAGGACGACCCGCACGCCGCCGACCCCGCGCGGTGGCCGGGGGAGAACCTGCTCGGCTTCGCCCTGCACGAAGCCCGCGCCCGCCTGCACCGCCCCACCGCGGCGTCCCTGCTCAGGCGGCGGTGACCGGGCGTGAACCGCCCTTCACCCACCCCACCGAACCGGGCTTGCGGGCCTCGCGGCGGATCTTGAGCAACCCGAGCTTGTAGGTCAGCTCCTTGTACGCCGCGCCGACGCGTCCGCCGAAGTAGACGTTGATCGGGGTGTCGTCCTTGCGGGCGAACTGGCGCAGCGCCGCGCGTTGGCCGAGGCTGACGCACGACCCGACGAAGGCCACGTCGAGCGGCTTCGGCGCGGTGCCCGCGATGCGGCTGAGCACGGTGTCGGCGGCCTGCGCGCCCAGCGGTCCGGCGGCCTGGCAGCTCATCCGCAGTGGCGCGCCCGAGGGCGCGGCGGCGTCACCGGCCGCGACCACCCGGTCGTCGTCGACGCTGGTCAGCGTCTCGTCGGTGAGCAGCCGGCCGAGGTCGTCGGTGCGCAGACCGCTGTCGGCGGCCAGCGCGGGCACGGCGAAACCGGCCGTCCAGATCGTCACCGCGCTCGGGTGCACGGCGCCGTCGGCGAGGACGACCGAGTCCGACCGGACCTCGGCGACCTTGTTGTCCTCGACCACGGTGACGCCGTGCCGGGACAGCCACTTGGCGACGTAGCGGCGGCCCGAGCCGCTCAGCGCGGGGGCGAGCGCCCCGCCGCACACCAGGGTCACGACGCGTCCGCGTTCGGCGAGTTCGGCGGCGGTCTCGATGCCGGTCAACCCGCCGCCGACCACCGTGACCGGGGCACCGGGACCCACCTCGTCCAGCGCGCCGCGCAGCCGTCGCGCCGACTCCAGGTCGGCGGCGGAGACCGCGAACTCGGCCGCGCCGGGCACCGCCGCCGGCACCGCGCCGGTGCTGCCGACCGCGTAGACGACGTAGTCGTAGTCCAGCGTCCCGCCGGAAGCCAGCCGCACGGTGCGGGCCGCGGTGTCGATGCGCGTGGCGGTGTCGACGGCCAGGCGGACGTGCTCGTCCAGCAGCGTGCCGAAGTCGTGCGTGGCCTCGCCGGTGCCGGCCACGAACTGGTGCAGCCGGATGCGGTCGACGAAGGTCGGGCGCGGGTTGACCAGCGTGATGTCCACGTCGTCGCGCACCCGCAGCCGGTTGGCCGCCAGCGCGCCGGCGTACCCGCCCCCGATGACGACGACCTTGTGGTGACTCATGGTTCCTCCCCTTTCGTGTGCCTCACCGGTACGACCGCGCAGCACCCCGGAACGTCAGGCGCCTGACACCAGGCGGGGCTGTCCGGTCGAACTGGTAGGACAAGGCACGACCCAGGGGGAGCCAGATGACCAGCCGGCCCGAAACCGACCGAGCAGACCCGGACCTGAGCGTGGTCATGGGCGAACGCCGCCGGCTGATCAACCTGGCGTACCGGCTGCTGGGGTCGCTGGCCGACGCGGAGGACGTGGTCCAGGAGACCTACGCCCGCTGGTACGCGATGTCGGAGGCGGAGCAGCGGGCCATCGAGTCGCCGGGCGCGTGGTTGAACAAGGTGGCCGGTCGGCTGTGCCTGAACGTGCTGTCCTCGGCGCGCGTGCGGCGGGAGACCTACGTGGGGGAGTGGGTGCCCGAACCGCTGCCCGACCCCACCGAGTGGATCACCGGCCGGCCCGCCGCCGACCCGGTCGACCGGGTCACCCTGGACGAGTCGGTCAGCATGGCGTTCCTCGTCGTGCTCGACGCCATGACCCCGGCCGAGCGCGTGGCCTTCGTGCTGCACGACGTGTTCCGCTACTCGTTCGCCGAGGTGGCCGACATCGTGGGCCGCACACCGGGCGCCTGCCGCCAACTCGCCTCCTCCGCCCGCCGACGCCTGCGCGACGCACCACCCCCGACCACCCCGGCCGCCCGTCAGGCCCGGATCGTGCGCGACTTCAAGCAGGCCTTGGAGTCCGGCGACGTCAAGGCCCTCGTCGCCCTCCTGGACCCGGACGTCACCGCGATCGCCGACGGCGGCGGCCTGGTCACCACCACGCTGCACCCGGTCGAGGGCGCCGAGGGGATCGTGCGCTCCCTGCTGCGCTTCCAGTACCGGCTGCGCGGCCTGACGCTGCTGGAACGCACGGTCAACGGCCAACCCGGCCTGATCGCCCAGCAGGACGGGGTGACGGTGTCGGTCTACGCGTTCGAGGTGGCGGACGACCGGATCAAACGCATCTGGGCGGTCCGCAACCCGGAGAAGCTCCGCTCCTGGACGACCGACTGACCGGGGGGCGATGTAAGCCGGTTGTAAGGAACCCGGCGCATGCTGGAGGCGTTCGCAGGCGACGGCAACCGTGGAGCCGGGCCCGCACCGGACGCGAAGGGGGAGCCGTCCGGCGCGGGGGAAAACCGGAACCCGCCCGGTCGCGTCGGTACTCCCGGCCCGCACCGCCCGCGAACCCGGAGGCGGTCGCCGTGGCTGTGCCGGCGCTGGCCACGGCCGACCCTCCGGTCCTGTCGCGGTGTGCCCATCGGCCTCCCCGGACCGAGACCTCGGGAGGAGTCGTGACGACCGGTCGTCTGTTACCCGGTGTCTTCGCCGAAGAACGGCACCTTGTGCCCGCCGGCGCGCCCACCCACCACTCCGCGCACCTGGGCGACCGCTACAGAGCGGTGTGCCGCGCGCTGTGCATCCCGGCCGACTCGGGCGGCTGCGACACGTGGCGCCGCTGGCCGATCTGCCCGAACTGCGCCCGGCACCTGCTGGGCGTCGCGCTGATCCCGCTGGACGCCTCGCTCAACTGAGAAACCGCCACCCAGACGCTCGCGCACTCCGGACCAGAGCCACCCGCGCAGGAACCGTCGCAAGAGCCGTCCGCGCAGAGCCCGCAAGAGCCGTCCACGCGAGAACCGCCGCGTGAGAACCGCCGTCATCCGTCGGACGGTGGCCACCGACCGCCGTCCGGTGGCCGCCGTCCGGCGGTCCCCGGGTCCGCGGCACGTCGCCGGTGTCGGGTTTCGGCACGCGCCCGGCCGGGAATCCAGGTGGCGGCGAGCGGGGGAGCGCTCAGCCGCGCGTCAGTCGCGTTCCGGCCGCTGCGGTGGTCCGCGACTCAGTAGCCGCGGTAGCCGGTGCCGGCGTTCAGGGAGACGAGGCCGGGGTGGCGGTCGAAGCCGCCGTAGCGGGCGTAGGTGTAGCGGACGCCCGCGATGATGTTGTCGACCGGGTTGAAGATGTCGTCGTGGCCGGGGAGCTTGTAGGCCTGGAAGGTCGGGTCGATGCACTGCATCAGGCCCTTGGACGGCGTGCCGCGCGCGGCGTTGGAGTCCCAGTTGTTCACGGCGTTGGGGTTGCCGTTGGACTCCTTGTGCACGATCGTCCAGATCTCGTCGACGGCGTCGTTGGTGATCGGGGTGCCGTTGGCGGCCAGGATCGCGATCGCCTCGCGCGCCCAGGCCTCGACCTGGCGCTGCGTTGGGGACTTGCGGGCCTCGGCGGCCTCGTGGGCGGCTCGCGCGGCGGCCTCGGCGGCGGCCTGCTGACGGGCCTGGTAGCCGCTCTGGGCGAGACCGCTGGCCTGGTTGAAGGCGTGCAGCGCGGTGAGCTGCTCCTGGCGGATGATCCGGGCGGTCTCCGAGCCGAGCTCGACTGCGTGGATCGTGTCGACCTTGCCGGTGCGGACGTTCTCGTCGGGCAGTCCGCCGAACTCGGCGCCGCCCGCCATCGGGTTGAGGCTGCCGCTGGTCACGGCGTGTGCCGCGGCTCCGGCACCGGTCACGATGCCCACCGCGACGGCAACGCCGGCGAGTCTTTTGGGCAACTTTCGGTCGGGTTCGGCGCGGTGCGCGCCGATGTATCCCGGTGCGGCAGCGCTGACCGTGTAGACGGTCGGCTCGTCCGCCCGGGACTTCCTATGGCGAGCCAAGGGAAGTGCCTCCTGCGTCGGGGAGCTCCACCACCGGCCACCTGGCGGGGGATCCAGGTCGGGAAGCAGTCCGGGGGATGACTGCTCGCCCGTGTCCGGCCGGTGATAGAACCGTTATCTGGCGGCCCGGAACGTAACCGTTGGTCACGCGTCGGGGCAAGATGAGTGCCAATGGTGGTGACGCAGGTCACGTTTGTTGACCGTTGTGCTACTCACAGTCAACAGAATTCCCTTGAAGGGCGAATCAGGGTCCAGTACGGTGATCGGCGGTATGGGGATCTTGTACTTCTTCCTGTGATCGGTCGCCGATCCGCGTAGAGCAACGCTCCGCGGCGGCTCACTCCGCAAACCTTCCACCGATCGACTCGGTCGCTGTCCGTGCGCGCCGAGAACAGGAGCCCGCCTTGCGCACCGCGCAACCCCCACAACTGTCCCTGCACGACGTCACCAAGCGCTTCGACACCCGGGTCGTGCTCGACCGCGTCACCCTCGCTGTGAAGCCGGGGGAGAAGGTCGGCGTGATCGGCGACAACGGGTCCGGCAAGTCCACCCTGCTGGCCCTGCTCGCGGGCCGGCTGCGCCCCGACCACGGCGAGGTCACCGCGGTCGCGCCCGGCGGCGTCGGCTACCTGCCGCAGACCCTCGACCTGCCGCCGCACGCGACCGTCGCCGACGCGGTCGACCTGGCCCTGGCCGACCTGCGCGCCCTGGAGGCCGAGATCCGGCGCCTCGAACTCGACCTGACCGACCTCGCGGGGTACGCGGCGCTGGTCGAGCGGTTCGAGGCGCGCGGCGGGTACGAGGCCGACACCAGGGTGGACATCGCCCTGCACGGCCTGGGCCTGCCGGGCCTGGACCGCACCCGCCCGCTGGGCACCCTGTCCGGCGGCGAGCGGTCCCGGCTGGCGCTGGCCGCCACCCTGGCCGCCGCCCCCGAACTGCTGTTGCTGGACGAGCCGACCAACGACCTGGACGACCGGGCCGTGGCCTGGCTCGAACAGCACCTCCGCGCCCACCGCGGCACCGTCGTGGCCATCACCCACGACCGCGTCTTCCTGGAACGCGTGACCGACACCGTCCTGGAGGTCGCGGAGGGCGGGGTGCGCCGCTACGGCAACGGCTACGACGGCTACCTCACCGCCAAGGCCGCCGACCGGGCACGCAGGCTGCGGGAGTACGAGGAGTGGCGCGTCGACCTGGCCCGCCACCGACGCCTCGCGTCCACCAACGTGGCCCGCCTGGCGGAGATCCCCCGCAAACTGCCGCTGGCGGTCTTCGCCGCCGGCCCGTTCCGAGCACGAGGACGGGGCCACGGGGCGATGAGCCGCATCCGCAACGCCAAGGAACGGGTGCACCGACTCACCACCGACCCCGTCACCCCACCACCGGACCCGCTGCGCTTCACCGCGAAGCTGGACGCGCTCGCCGCCAACCCCACCGATGACACGCTCGCCGCCGATCCCACCGATCACGCGCTCGCCGCCCCCACCGATCACGCGCTCGCCGCCGACCCCACCGATTTCGTCGGTACCCCGTGGGACAATGGAAGCGGGGGCCGGAGGCCGGCCGTCGCCGCGCTCGCGGACGTCCGGGTCGGCGACCGGCTGCACGTGTCCGAGCTGGTCCTGGGTCCGGGCGAGCGCCTCCTGGTGACCGGTCCCAACGGCGCCGGCAAGACCACCTTGGTGAAGGTGCTGTCCGGCGAACTGATCCCCGACACCGGCGACGTGCTCGTCCCGGCACGCGTCGGACACCTGCGGCAGGACGACGTGCCCCTGCCGCGCGGGACGACCGTGATCGAGGCCTTCGCGGCCGGCCGCGGCGACCCCGAGGAGTGGACGGACCGGCTGCTCGCGCTCGGCCTGTTCACGCCCCGGGACCTGCGGCTGCGGCTGGGCGAGTTGTCCTACGGGCAGCGGCGGCGCGTCGAGCTGGCGCGGCTGGTCACCGAGCCGGTGGACCTGCTGCTGCTCGACGAGCCGACCAACCACCTGTCCCCGGGCCTGGTCGAGGACCTGGAACACGCCCTGGCCGACTACCCGGGCGCCCTCGTGGTGGTCACCCACGACCGCCGCATGCGCGCCCGCTTCACCGGCCGCCGCCTCCACCTGGACCGGGGGATGGCGCAGACAACCTGACCCGCCCAGCCCGGCCCGCCCAGCCCGGCCCGCCCAGCCCAGCCCAGCCCAGCCCGGCCCGGCCCGCCCGGCCCAGCCCGGCCCGGCCCGCCCGGCCCAGCCCGCCCAGCCCGGCCCG